>NZ_JAELTL010000098.1:0-9091 GCF_016428815.1 Serratia sp. ASV30
GCGGTGAAACAGTTGGCGGATGCCGGTGTGGTAGTGATCTCCAGCACCCATGGGCGTGGGATTTTACCGGATAGCCATCCGCGCAGCCTACGGGCCTTCCACAACTCGCCAAGCGTTGAGTCTATCCTGACGCAGTGTGATTTGACGCTGGTGGCCGGTTCCCGCCTGCGGAGTAACGAAACTCGTACCTGGTCACTCCCACTGCCGCGCCCGTTGGTACAGATTGATATCGATCCGGCGGCGGCTAACCGTAATTATCTGGCGGATGAGCAGGTTTATGGCGACTGTTCCGCCTTGCTGAGTGCGCTGGCAGCACGCCTGGCACCCGGCGAGAAAGTGAATGCCGAGTGGGATGCCGAGATTGGCCGTGCGGTGGAGTTGGCCGAAACGGCACTGCGCCAGCAGTCTGGTGAATACGCCAAACTGAACGATGCTATCGCCGCTGCGCTGCCGCAGGATGGCCTGCTGGTACGTGATATCACCGTTTCTGGCAGCGTGTGGGGTAGCCGCCTGTTCCGGGCCATTTCGCCTTTATGCAATATTCACTCGCTGGCAGGGGCGATCGGCATGGGGTTACCGATGGCGATCGGCACGGCCATTGCCAACCCGCAGCGTAAAGTGGTTGGTTTGGTTGGGGACGGCGGTTTGGCGCTGGGCCTGGGGGAACTGGCAACCATGGCGCAGGAACAGGCCAATATCACCTTGCTGATCATGAACGACGGCGGCTATGGCGTGATGCGTGGCATTCAGGACAAGTATTTCTCTGGACGCCAGTATTATAACGAACTGCATACTCCGGCGTTCTGCCAGGTGGCAGAGGCGATGGGGCTGAAAGCCTGGAAAGTGAGCGATGCTGCGCAGTTTGGTGGCGTGCTGGCGGAGGCGATTAATTACCCAGGGCCATCGGTGGTAGAGGTTGATATGAAAAGCGTTGGGCCGTTGACCTTCGCTGGCCCACCGCAGAAGCTGTACTGACCGCTTACTCAGTTCCCTCTCTCCAGAGGCGTACTCCCAAGAGAGGGAACATAGAGTTACTTACCGGCAGCGATGCGATCGCGAATGTGCTTGGCACGGGCTTCGGAAGTTGGGTGGCTGTCAAACATGCTGCTTTCATGACCACCGTCTAATTTCGCCAGTTTATCGAAACTGGTAGCCAGGCCAGCAGGATTGATGCCGCGTTTTTTCAGCAGATCGAACGAGTAATCATCCGCTTCGCTTTCCTGTTTCTGAGAGAACTGGGCATTGACCAGTTTTTCGCCCAGATCGGCCAACTGCGACTGAGACAATGAGGCTGCTACACCGCCAGCTGAAGATGCTGCGGTACGTAATGCAACTGTCCCATAAGCGACCTGCATGGCTTTACGAGTGTGGCCCAGCGCAACGTGGCCCATTTCATGGCCCAGTACGCCTTCGACTTCGTTATCATCCATCATGTCCATCAGGCCGCTGTAGACGCGGATGCAGCCGTTTGCCATCGCCCAGGCGTTGACGTCTTTGGTCACGTAAACCTTGTAGTTTGCAGGGGTACCGTTGATATTATCCCCCAACGCTGCGGCGATCTTGTTCAGGCGCTTGGTATATTCGCTGCTTGCTGGCGCGATTTGCTCCTGGCTATCCATCTCTGCGCAGGATTTATCACTGAGTGCCTTGACGTCGCTATCGCTCAGCGTCGCCGCCTGGTAGGCCTGGGCACCGGATTGTAGTAGGGTATCGGTATTAAGGTTTTGACAGCCGCTCAATAAAGCAGTAAGGCTCAGTGCAATCAAAGAAGTACGGATTTTCATCGTTCTATCGTCCTGTGATAGTAAAGGGGGTGGTACTGTGTTCTGCTGCCATTATTCTGCACATAGCCTAGTGTACGGCAGGCTTGGCTGAAATAGCCATATTCCGAAATGTGTCCCGAACGTGCGCATTAGTGATGAACTCGCTCTCATTCGGTATTAGGGATTGCTGTTTCAATGCCGAGTCTGAGAAAATAGAAATCTTGATCGCTTTTTTAATCCGACCTGGAGTAAAACATGTCCTCTCGTAAAGAGCTTGCCAACGCCATCCGCGCACTCAGTATGGACGCCGTTCAAAAAGCAAATTCCGGCCACCCGGGCGCCCCTATGGGCATGGCAGATATCGCCGAAGTCCTGTGGCGTGACTACCTGAACCACAACCCTACCAACCCGCACTGGGCTGACCGTGACCGCTTCGTGCTGTCTAACGGCCATGGCTCAATGCTGATCTATAGCCTGCTGCACCTCACCGGTTACGATCTGCCGATGAGCGAGCTGGAAAACTTCCGCCAGCTGCATTCCAAAACTCCGGGTCACCCAGAATATGGTTATACCCCAGGCGTAGAAACCACTACCGGTCCGCTGGGCCAGGGGATCGCTAACGCGATCGGTTTCGCCATTGCCGAACGTACGCTGGCCGCGCAGTTCAACCGCCCAGGCCACGAGATTGTTGACCACCACACCTATGCCTTTATGGGCGATGGTTGCATGATGGAAGGCATCTCTCACGAAGTCTGTTCCCTGGCTGGTACCATGAAGCTGGGCAAACTGACCGCGTTCTATGATGACAACGGCATCTCCATCGACGGCCACGTAGAAGGCTGGTTCACCGACGATACCGCCAAGCGTTTCGAAGCCTATGGCTGGCACGTGGTGCGTGGCGTTGACGGCCACAACAGCGACTCTATCAAAGCCGCGATCGAAGAAGCCCATAAGGTCACCGACAAACCTTCCCTGCTGATGTGCAAAACCGTGATTGGCTTCGGTTCACCACACAAAGCGGGCACCCATGATTCCCACGGTGCTCCACTGGGCGCAGCTGAAGTTGCGGCTACCCGTGAAGCTCTGGGCTGGAAATATGCCGCCTTCGAAATCCCGCAGGATATCTATGCCCAGTGGGATGCCAAAGAAGCTGGTAAGGCTAAAGAAGCCGCCTGGAACGAGAAACTCGCCGCTTACGCCAAAGCCTTCCCAGAACTGGCCGCAGAGTTCAAACGCCGCACCAGCGGTGAACTGCCAGCCAACTGGAAAGCGGAAGCGAAGAAATTCGTTGAGCAGTTGCAGGCTAACCCGGCTAACATCGCCAGCCGTAAGGCATCACAGAACTCACTGGAAGCCTTCGGTAAACTGCTGCCTGAATTCCTTGGTGGTTCTGCTGACCTGGCACCAAGCAACCTGACCATGTGGTCCGGCTCCAAGTCTCTGGGTGACGATCTGGCGGGTAACTACATCCACTACGGCGTGCGCGAATTCGGCATGACCGCCATCACCAACGGTATCGCGCTGCACGGTGGTTTCCTGCCGTACTCTGCGACCTTCCTGATGTTCGTGGAATACGCCCGTAACGCGGTGCGTATGGCTGCGCTGATGAAAATCCGCAACGTGTTCGTCTACACCCACGACTCTATCGGTCTGGGCGAAGATGGCCCAACGCACCAGCCGGTTGAGCAGTTGGCCAGCCTGCGCGTGACGCCGAACATGAGCACCTGGCGTCCTTGTGACCAGGTTGAATCGGCTATCGCCTGGCAGTACGGCATCGAGCGCAATGACGGCCCGACCACGCTGGTGTTCTCCCGTCAGAACCTGACCCAGCAGCCACGTACCGCCGAGCAGTTGGCGAACGTTTATCGCGGTGGTTATGTGCTGAAAGACTGTGCAGGTACGCCGGACGTGATCCTGATTGCCACCGGTTCTGAAGTAGGCATCACCGTTGAAGCCGCCGACAAACTGACCGCCGAAGGGCGTAAAGTGCGTGTGGTATCCATGCCGTCTACCGACGCCTTCGACAAGCAGGACGCGGCCTACCGTGAATCCGTGCTGCCAGCGGCAGTTTCTGCTCGCGTAGCGGTGGAAGCGGGTATCGCGGATTACTGGTACAAGTATGTTGGCCTGAACGGCGCGATCGTAGGCATGACCACCTTCGGTGAATCTGCTCCGGCAGAGCAATTGTTCAAAGAGTTCGGCTTCACCGTCGACAACGTGGTAGACAAGGCTAACGCGTTGTTGAAATAACGACTGAGCTTTAACTGTGCGAGGGGCGAATATTCGCCCCTTATTTTTTGCTCCCCGGCCACTCTCCTTTCTCTCTCCTCAGCCTAGACAACATTAAGAAATCCTTAATGATTGGATAATCATGGCTGTTGCTGTCCAAAAATCGCCCACCATCACAAAACAGCAACATAGCGAATTAACGGCGTTGCTTAACCACCGCCATTCGCTATATGTTAATTTTTGGTTTTATAAATGTAACCAGGAGTTAATGGTATGTTTTTTAAGATTGGCGTATCTATGGCGGCGGCGGCCGTCTTAATCTCTGCTCCGGCCTTTGCCCAGTTCCCGGCAGGCTACCCGGCCGATTATCAAAAGATTGTCGATGCGGCGAAAAAAGAAGGCAAGGTGGTGGTGTATTCCACTACGGATACCAAAGCCGCAGGGCCACTGATCCAGGGGTTTGAAGCGCTGTATCCTGGCATCAAAGTAGAATACAACGATATGAACAGCACCGAGCTGTATAACCGTTATATCAGCGAGCAGGCGGCTGGGGGCACTAGCGGTGACGTGGTGTGGAGTTCTTCTATGGATACCGCGCTGAAGCTGGCCACCGACTATGCGTTGGAATATGCCTCGCCAGAGCTGGGGCAACTGCCTAAATGGGCCGTGTGGAAAGATAAGGCCTATGGCACGACTTATGAGCCGGTGGTGTTTATCTACAACAAGCGCCTGATCCCGCAGAGTGAGGTGCCGGACTCCCATGCCGCGCTGGCTAAGCTGATTGCCAGCCAGCCGGATAAATTCAAAAAGAAAGTCACCACCTATGACATCGAGAAGTCGGGACTGGGCTTCATGCTCTCGGTGCAAGACTTCAAGGCCGATCCAAACTACTTCGCTACCTTGGCCGATATCGCCAAGGGCGGGTTGGCCGTGCAGTCTTCCACTGGCACCATGATGGAAAGGGTTTCCTCAGGCGAAAACCTGATTGGTTTTAATATCCTGGGGTCCTATGCCGAGGCGCGAGCCAAAACCGACCCTTCACTCGGTATCTCGTATCCCAAAGACTACACGCTGGTGTTGTCACGAGTGACCTTTATCAGCCAGGAAGCGGCCAACAGCAATGCGGCCAAACTGTGGGTGAACTACGTGCTGTCTGAGCAAGGGCAGAATATCCTGGCCAACAAGGCGGATATCCCCTCCATCCGCAACGATATCGAAGGCAAGAACGACATCGATGGCATGACGCAGATGCTGGGTAAGGCGTTGAAACCAATCCCGGTGGACGAGAGCCTGCTGGAATATCTGGAACCTGCCAAGCGCCTGGAGTACATCAAACAGTGGCGTACCGCCGCTGCGAAGTGATGACGGAATAGGGCACGCCAATCATTGTTACCCCTCACCCCAACCCTCTCCCACAGGGAGAGGGAGCTGGTTCTGTGTTGTGGGTGGGTGCAGAAGCCAATCGGTGGCACGAGTGTTGTGAAGTGACACTAAAGTGAAAGTAGCGCATCCAGTTCCCTCTCTTCAAAAAAGAAAAAGGGAGCCAGTTCGGTGCCACGGTCAGGCTCAGAAGTGAATAGGTGGCACATTCAGTCCCCTCTCCCTGTGGGAGAGGGTTAGGGTGAGGGGAACTGCACAGAGTCTTTCCTGCGTTCTCCTTCAGCATGAAGCCTGTATTGCTTAAACAGGGAACTCTACCCCGGTGCATCTCAGGATGCAGGGGATATCACCATCGGGACAGTCTATGAAAGCATTGCGCAACAAGTGGCAGAGCCTGCCGCGCGGCTTGGTGGTGCTGATAACCGCGCTGGTTATCTACGTACCACTGTCGTTTATCGTGATCCAAAGCTTCCTTTCCGCGCCGTTTTTCTCGCCTTCCAAGGTGTTCAGCCTTGAGGCCTTCCGGTTTATCTTTACCGACCCCGATTTCTACAAGGCGCTGAAAAGCGGATTTATTCTGGCATTTGGCCTGGTTGTCATCTCCATTCCGTTAGGTGGCGTACTGGCATTTTTAATGGTGAGAACCGATTTGCCGGGCCGCCGTTTTATTGAACCGCTGATCCTGGTGCCGATCTTCGTTTCGCCGATGGTTTTGGGCTTTGGCTACGTAGTGGCAGCCGGGCCGGTCGGTTTCTTCTCGCTGTGGGCAGAATCCTTGCTGGGTTTTGTGCCCTGGAATATCTATGCGATGGGTAGCATCGTGGTGATCGCCGGGCTGACGCATGTTCCCCACGCTTATCTCTATATTTCATCGGCGCTGCGCAGCGTCGGTTCAGATGTTGAAGAGGCCGCCCGCACCGCCGGGGCTTCTCCGTTGCAGGTTATGACCGCCGTCAGCTTGCCCATGGTGCGGCCGTCGATCCTGTATGCCAGCGTGTTGCTGTTCTTCCTGGGGCTGGAAGTGTTTGGGCTGATGCTGGTGCTGGGCGACCCGGAAGGCAACCTGGTGCTGGCGACTTACCTGTATCAACTGACCAACAAGCTGGGTACGCCGTCTTACCATCTGATGGCGGCGGTGGCGGTGGTGTTGATCTGCATTACCATTCCACTGGTGATGTTGCAACGGCGTCTGATGCGAACCGCCAACCGCTTTGTCACGGTCAAGGGAAAAGCCTCTCAGGCCCGTGCATTGCCGTTGGGTAAATGGCGCTGGGTCGCCGGTGGCGTAGTGGTCTTGTGGCTTACCGTTACCATCGGTGTTCCGCTGGTGGGTGTGGTGCTGCGCGCCTTTATTTCCAACTGGGGCGTCGGGGTTTCCATTTGGGATGAGCTGTCGCTCAACACCTTCCGCACCATATGGCAGCAACCTAACCTGCTGCGGGCGATTGTCAACTCGATGGCGATCGGGGTGTTTGGTGGTGCGCTGGCGGTGGTGTGTTATCTGTTTATCGGTATTGCGATGCACCGTAAACCTGACGGCGTGACCCGCTTTCTGGATTACAGCGTACTGGTGCCGCGTGCGGTGCCTGGCTTACTGGCAGGCTTGGCTTTCCTGTGGGTATTCTTGTTCCTGCCGATGTGGCTGGATAAATCACTAAAAGCCGGTTGGCTCTCCGCGCTGCCGATCGCCGAATGGCTGCGTGAAAACCTGGTGGTGTGGTTACGCTCTCTGCGCAGCACCATTTTCAGCGTCTGGCTGGCTTATACCGTGGTGTGGATGGCTTATGGCCTACGGCTGATCTCATCGACGCTGTTGCAGGTTGCTCCCGAGTTGGAGGAGGCTGCACGCAGCACCGGAGCCTCTCGCGGGCAGATCACGCGCCATGTGACGATCCCGCTCTCCCGCTATGGCCTGATTGGATCCTGGCTGCTGATGTTCCTGATCTTCGAACGCGAATATTCCACCGGGGTCTATCTGCTGTCACCGGGTACGGAAACCATAGGTTCCATGCTGGTTTCCCTGTGGGCGGCGGGGGCGATTGATATTGTCGCCGCGCTCTCTTTTATTAACATCCTTCTGGTCGTGTTAGGACTAGGGATTGCCCTGCGATTTGGAGTGAAAATACATGATTGAGCTTTCGGTAGATAACCTGCACCTGACCTACGGCGATAACCCGGTATTGAAGGGCGTTTCGATGCAGCTCAAACGGGGAGAGGTAGTTTCACTACTTGGGCCGTCAGGCAGTGGTAAAACCACTTTGCTGCGAGCGGTAGCCGGGTTGGAAAAACCCACCCAGGGGAAAATCGTTATTGGCAACAATACCGTCTATAACGGCACGGCGCGCAGCGAGATCCCGGCGGAAGAACGCAATCTGGGCCTGGTGTTTCAATCCTATGCGTTATGGCCCCACAAAACCGTGTTTGATAACGTGGCCTATCCACTGAAATTACGCAAAACGCCTGCAGCGGAAATTACCCAGCGTGTACAGGCGGTACTCGAACAGCTCGGTCTGGGGCAGTTAGGTAAGCGCCATCCTCATCAGCTCTCCGGTGGTCAGCAGCAGCGTGTGGCGATTGGCCGTGCGTTGGTCTATAACCCACCGGTGATCTTGCTGGATGAACCGTTATCTAACCTGGACGCCAAGTTGCGAGAGGAAGCGCGGGTGTTCCTGCGTGAGCTGATCATCAAACTGGGCCTTTCTGCGCTGATGGTAACCCACGATCAGAATGAGGCGATGGCAATTTCCGATCGGATCCTGCTGCTCAATAACGGCAAGATCGAGCAGCAGGGTACGCCACAGGAAATGTACGGCTCGCCTGCCACCCTGTTCACCGCCGAATTTATGGGCAGCAACAACCGCCTGTTTGGCAAGGTGACGGAGATCCGAGAAGGCAACGCGCGGATCGAAGGTAAAGACTGGGGGCTGTGGGGTAAGGCTGGGGCTGGGTTAACCACTGGGCAGGAAGCAACTGCGGTGATCCGCGTTGAGCGAGTACGCTTGGGGGAAGATCCGCAAGGCAATCAGATCTCGCTACCCCTGCTGACCAGTATGTATCTGGGCGACCGATGGGAATATCTGTTCCGCACGGTGGCAGAGGACTTTGCGGTTCGTGCCTATGGTAGCGAAGTTCGTGGCCAAGAAATGTGCACGCTGTCTCTGCCCGCCGAGCATCTGTGGATTTTCCCCAAGGTATAGCGAGGGGGAACGCAGGGCGAAGAGATCGCCCTGCGGACAATGAGATGCACTTAGCGGCGTAGTTGCGTGAACCGGCGGTAATTACCAGTTCAGATTTAAAGTTAATCCCCCTCGCAGCAGCCAGTGAAACAATTCACTGGTGCGAGTAAAGTTCAGTTTCTTCATCGCAGACCGTTTATGCGAGTGCACTGTTTTAACTTTCAGTTGCAGAATATTTGCCGTCTGCGACTGGCTGATCCCTTGCCTCAGATAGTGCAGAACCTGGCGTTCACGTTCGGTCAGGCTCTGGCGATGGCAGGCAGGGCAAAGGTGCGTCCTTTCTTGTGGTAGAGAGTCTGTCTCTTATACACATCTGACGCTGCCGACGATGCCAACTGGGTGTAGATCTCGGTGGGCGGCGGATCAGTGGAAGGGGGGGGGGGGGGGGGGGGGGGGGGGGGGGGGGGGGGGGGGGGGGGGGGGGGGGGGGGGGGGGGGGGGGGGGGGGGGGGGGGGGGGGGGGGGGGGGGGGGGGGGGGGGGG
>NZ_JAELTL010000099.1:0-8875 GCF_016428815.1 Serratia sp. ASV30
TTCATGCACTGGGCTTTGGTGTTGAAATCTGGAGCTGGGCCAATAAGGATATCGATGCACTGGTGGCGACAGGAGCTCGTTTCACTTCAATGACCGGTTATCTCAGCGGCAATCTAACCGATGAACAAGAGATCGCGCAGTTGCTGCAAAGTGCAGAAGCCTCCCTGATGATAGCCGAACGGTTGAGCTGCCCCAGCCTGAACCTGCACGGTACCGGCCTGGATCCACAGGGCTTACCGGTAAAACCGGTTGAGAGGGTGACGGGTAACATGTGGCTGAAGGCTGCCGATACGCTTCGTTGTTTAGCACAACTCGGTGAACGGGCTGGGCGTATCTTCACCCTGGAGAACTTGAACCTGACGGTTGATCATCCCGGCACGCCTTTTGCCCGCGCAGCTGACACACTGGCATTGGTAGAGACGGTCAATAGCCCAGCGCTTAAGATGAACCTTGACCTCTATCATGCACAAATCGGTGAGGGCAACCTGATTGAACTGATCCGCCGCTGTGGCACACAGATTGGCGAGATCCAGGTGGCGGATGTGCCTGGGCGTATGCAGCCTGGGACCGGGGAAATCAACTATCGCGCCATTGCAAGAACGCTGCAGGAGATTAATTACCAAGGAGTGGTAGCACTCGAAGGCTGGGCCTCCGGGGACAGTAGCGAAGCACTGGCACAGTTTCGCGATCGCTTCACGCTGTGATGTTTTGCTCGGTGGGGAATCGCTAAATGGGCGCAGCATGTGCAGCGCCCCCCTCCCGTAAAGCGTGGTTTTGTCAGCGCTAGCGTGCGGCTGCGAGGTACTTGGCCATCTCTTCCTCAGGCACCATACCGCCACCGGTTGCCCAAACCAAATGCGTCGCATTAGCGATCCGTTGGGCATCGATCTGATGGCTGTCCAGATATTGAGGGTCGGCGCAAACTCGAGCTGGCCCCGCCATGCCAGCCAACGCAGAAGGCTCCAGCTGAATGCCCTCAACAGCGGCGAGCAAACCAAGCAGGTCGTACATCTCCTGATCGCTCAGGGTGTAGAAACCATCCAGCAGGCGTTCCATGGCACGCCCGACGAACCCGGAAGCCCGGCCAACGGCCAAACCATCCGCCGCCGTGAAGTTATCAATCCCCAGGTCCTGCACCGCAATGTGATCGTGCAGCCCGGTGTGGATCCCAAGCAGCATGCAAGGTGAGTGCGTCGGCTCGGCAAAGATGCAGTGCACATGGTCACCAAACGCCAGTTTTAGGCCAAACGCCACTCCGCCAGGCCCGCCGCCAACGCCACAGGGCAAATAGACAAATAACGGATGGTCCTGATCAACCTGGATGTTCATCTGTGCAAACTGCTTTTTCAGACGCCCACCGGCCACCGCATAGCCGAGGAACAGGGTTGGCGAATTTTCATCATCGATAAAGAAACAGCGCGGATCGGACTCTGCCTGCTTGCGCCCCTGAGCCACCGCCACGCCGTAATCCTGCTCGTATTCCACCACGTTAACGCCGTGCTCGCGCAGTTTACGCTTTTTCCAGGCGCGAGCATCGGCAGACATATGCACGCTCACGCTGAACCCCAGCTTGGCGCTCATGATGCCAATCGACATCCCCAGGTTGCCGGTTGAGCCCACGGCAATGCTGTACTGGCTGAAGAACTGCCGGAACTTGTCGCTAAACAGGATGCTGTAATCGTCGTCTACCGTCAGCATGCCCGCCTCGATGGCCAGCTTTTCCGCGTGGGTCAGCACTTCATAGATGCCGCCACGGGCCTTGATGGAGCCAGAAATCGGTAAATGGCTGTCCTTTTTCAACCACATTTTACCCGCGATGGCCTGCTCATAACGCTGCTCCAGCGCGCCCTGCATAGCCGGGATCGCCACTACCTCAGACTCGATAATGCCATTCGTTTGCTGCGTTTCAGGGAATGCCAGGCACAGATACGGAGCAAAGCGTTGCAAGCGCGCTTCGGCTTCGGCGACATCATTTTGCGTCAGCCCGACGTACGGTAACCCTTCCGCCAGCGTGGTCGTATTGGGGTTGAACCAGGTCACCGCTTCCAAATCCATCAGCCGTTGCACCAAAGGAAATTTCACTACCAGGTTTTCAATGTCTAACGTATTCATAAATAGTCTCTTTTGGTCTAGATGATATAAGAAAGCAGGAATGTGGTTCCCAGCGCAATCAGCGAAGCAATAAAGGTGGCCGAGGTATAATACTTAAACATCTCGCTGAGCGTCGCGCCGCAGTATTGTTTAACCAACCAGAACAGCGAGTCGGTGACAATGGTGCAACCGATGGCACCAGAGCCGATAGCCAACGCGATGATCTCCGGGCTGACGCCAGGGTAATGCGGCAGCACGGGAGCAACAATCGCCGTCGCCCCCATCATCGCCACGGTGGCCGACCCCACAGCCGCATGCAGGCAGATAGCCACCAACCAGGCCAGCAAGATCGGATGCATGTCCATATTCGACAGGATCACGGCCAGCGTATCTGCCAGCCCACTGGCTTTTAATATGCCGTTGAATGCACCGCCGGCCCCGATAATCAGCAAGATGTTGGCGATGGAAGAGAAGCCGTTTTCCGTTTTGGTCAACAAGGTGCCCATGCCCATGTTGCGGCGAATCCCCAGCACGTAGTAGGCCACGAAGGCGGCGATAAACATGGCGGTGATCGGGTTGCCGATAAACTCCAGGAAGGTATACAGCGCACTGTCTTTGGCCATATAGAGTTCCGCTGCGGTTTTCACCAACATCAGAATGATCGGCAATAGCACGGTAAACAGTGTGGCCCCCAACGAAGGCAAGTCCTGCTCGTTGCGCACCTGCACGGAGGAAAACTCGGCGGGTACGGGTTTGAACGGCAGACGCTTACCGACCAACTTGAGGAACAGTGGCCCACCGATCAGCGAGGCGGCCAGCCCGACAATCAGGCCATAAACAATCACCGAGCCCACATCGGCACCCAGCTTGTTGGTGACAAACAGCGCCGCCGGATGCGGAGGAACCACACAGTGCACAGCCATCAATGCGGTACACAGCGGGATCGCCAACTTCAGCAAGGAGGTATTGGTTTTTTTGGCAATTGAGAACGCCAGCGGGATCAGCAACACCACGCCCACTTCAACAAACAGCGTAATACCGCAGACCAGCCCCACCAGCACCATGATCACATCAGCCGACAGCCAACGGCACTTTTGCAAAGTGATGCCAATGCGTTCTGCCGCCCCGGACACTTCCATCATGTTGCCCAGAATGGTACCTAAACCAATCACCGCCGCCAGGAAGCCCAAGGTCCCGCCGATGCCGCCTTCAATAGCATTGACCATTTCCAGCGGGTTCATGCCCATCAGGGCCCCCACATAAAAACTGGCCAGCAACAGCGCCAGGAACGGGTGGATCTTGAATTTTACGATAGTGAGAATAATGATAATGATGCTGCTTAATAACGTAGCGACTACCCAGATCTGCGAGTCCATGTTCAGCGTCCTTCCAGGATAAATTTCACTCCTATTGGAAACTAACGCCCCAGCGCTGACAAACGATCAAAACGCCTCTTCACATGAACCAGATTCAATCAATAAGGTGATTTCGGTCAACATTTGGCACTATTTCTTTCTTTGACTCACATTGCTTCATCTTTAAGTCTCCGGCTTCGATATAATCTGGTTTATTTCACAGGCGATAACCATGTACGACGACAAGCACCAACTCGCCCGCAACAGGCACCTGAATGGCTATCAGCTAGCCAAGCTGCATACGTTTGAGATTGCCGCGCGGCAAGGCTCGTTCGTGCTGGCCGCCGAAGAGTTGGCGATCACCCCCAGCGCCGTCAGCCATCGGATCAACAACCTGGAAGCCGAGTTGGGTTTTAAGCTATTCCAGCGCTTTCACCGCCGAATCGAACTGACCCCCGAGGGCGAGCGGTTGTTCTGGGTGTTGAAATCGTCACTCAGCTATCTCAATCAGGAAATACTGGAGATTAAAAGCCAGGAGCTGTCCGGCACTCTGACCATCTACTCACGGCCGTCGATTGCCCAATGCTGGCTGGTGCCCAAGCTGGCGGACTTCGATCGCCAATATCCGGCCATCAGCCTGAATATTCTCACCGGCAACGAGATGGTGAACTTCCACGGTGCGGGGATCGATCTGGCGATCTATTTTGATGACAAAACGCCGGAGAAACTCGATTGCCAGCATTTGATGGATGAGTCGATCGTGCCCGTATGCAGCCCGGAGTACGCAGAACGCCATGAGCTAGTGGGTAACCCCGCCAACCTGCGGCGTTGCACGTTATTGCACGATCGTCAGGCATGGAGTTACGACTCGGACATCGGGGAGTGGAATACCTGGGCCAAACACTTTGATCTGGAATTTGCCGAAGGCCAGCGCGGTATGGGGTTTGATCGTTCGGATCTGGCAGTGATCGCGGCCATGAACCACGTGGGAATTGCCATGGGCCGCAAGAAGTTGGTGAGTAAGCGCCTGGAGAATAACGAACTTATCGCGCCCTTCCCCGGCATGGAAATGCAATGTGCACAGCGCTACTACATTTCCACGCTCTCGGACCGGCAATGGCCTAAAATCAACGCCTTTATCCAGTGGTTAAAGGCCATGGCCGACGAGTCTTAATTAGCCGCCTGCTGGCGCGCCCATGCCAGCGTCTGCGCTGCCAGCTTATCGCTGGCCAGGCCAAAGGCCTGCACGACGTTGTCCATCGATGTACCGTGGATCGGCTCGCGAACCGCAAAACTACGGCTGGCCATCACTCGGCGATCGGAGGTGCGTACCAGGCGAGCATCAAAGCGGATCGCCACTTCGCCCCGATCTCCGTTATAGACCCCTTGGAAGGAGGATAAATCGCCGCCTAGCTCAAGATCCGCCTGTAAATTGTCATCGTCGCTGCTCACCGAGCGGAAATGGCCGTTAGTGCGGAACTCCTGGATCAGGCGATTACGCAACAACAGCGGGGCCGGATCGCTCCAGCGCGAACCGCTAAAAGAGGTGATCTCCGCGCCCTGAGGCTGCACAGCAATACGCGTACCGTTCAAGAACTGGCTGGTATTGGGCTGCACGATACGTACCGAGCGTTCAGACGCCTGGCCCCCTGCCACGGCCACTGGCTGGGCTGGCAGCAAATACACCTGCTGTATCGGGCTTTCCGGCAAAATAGTGCAGGCGGCCAGCGGCATCACGGCTACCAGCACCAACAACCGTAGCGTCTGGCGAAGTTTTAGCTTAATCATTTAGGGGTAAACTCCTTGGTACGTTCGCGGCCCCTGAGCAAGGCGGACGGGTTCTCTTCCAGGCGGCTCATGGCACCGCGTAAGGTCAATAAGGTTCTGCGTAATTCATCTACCGCCGGGCCAAGATCGTTGAATCCCCGGATGCCACTATTCAGTGACTGCTGATTTTCGCCAATCAGCTTGTTGAGCAGCGCGGTGGTTTTTTCAAGCGATGCCATGGTATTAGCCGCATTGGCGACCAGTTGCTTGCCCTGCCCGTCCAGCAGCACGTTAGCATTACGCACCAGCCGATTGGTTTGCGCCAGCGTATCGTTGCTTTGCTTGGTCACCAACGCCAGTTGCTGCAAGATGGTGCGGATATCTTCACGCTGCCCCGCCACGGTATTGGTAATCTGTTCCAGATTATCCAACGTATTCACCAACCGTTGCTGATTATCCGGCGTCATCAGTTGATTCAGGCGTACCAGCACCTCGTTGACATTAGTCATCACATCTTCGCCATTGGCAAGCAACTGAGTCAACGGCGATGGCGTGGCGATAATCACCGGGATTGCCCCATCCTCTCCCTTCAGCAACGGGCTGGTTTCACTGCCACCGCTGAGCTGGATATTGGACGTACCGGTAATACCAGCTATCGCCAGGCGAGCCTGGGTGTCCTGGCGGATCGGTGCAGAGGCCGTGACCCGAATACGCGCCCAGACTTTGGTCGGCACGTTGGGATCCAATCGCAGCTGAGTGACTTCGCCCACGCGGATCCCACTGTAATTGACCGTGCTGCCCTGTGATAGGCCGCTAACGGCTTCATTGAACACGATATCGTACTGCTTGAACTGGCGATCGGTGCCGGACTTGGTCAGCCACAGGCTGAACAGCAGCACGGCGGTGAAAATAATCAGCGTAAATAAACCAATCAAGACATGATGCGCACGGGTTTCCATTTGTTATTGCCTCTCTGGGATATTCGTTACGGCCTGCTGTGCCGCCCGCCCACGCGGGCCGTGGAAATATTCTTGGATCCAGGCATCGTCAGTAGCGGCTACCACCTCCAGCGTATCCACCACCAGCACCTTCTTCTGCGAAAGTACCGCAACCCGGTCACAGATTGTATAAAGCGTATCGAGATCGTGGGTAACCAAAAACACCGTTAACCCCAAGGCATCACGCAGCGTACGGATCAGGCTGTCAAAGGCGGCAGCGCCGATGGGATCCAGCCCAGCCGTTGGCTCATCCAGAAATACGATTTCCGGATCCAACGCCAGCGCTCGGGCTAACGCGGCACGCTTGACCATGCCACCAGAAAGCGAGGCCGGATACTTGTTGCCGGCACTGGCAGGCAGCCCGGCCAGCGCCAACTTCACCTGTGCCAATTGCTCGGCATCTCGGCGCGGTAAGCCTGCGTATTCAATCAGCGGCAACGCCACGTTTTCGGTCACCGTCAGTGAGCTGAACAAGGCACCGCGCTGAAACAGCACGCCAAATCGCCTTTCCAGCACGGAGCGACGCGTACCAGAAAGCTCCATCAGATCCTCGCCAAAGACGTGGATCTGGCCGGCGGTTGGACGGCGTAGACCAACGATGCTGCGCAACAGCACGGATTTGCCAGTGCCCGAACCGCCTACCACGCCCAGGATCTCTCCTCGGCGCACGTCCAGATCGAGGTCCACATGCACGCATTGGGTGCCAAAACAGTTTCGCAATTTACGGATGCGAATAATGGCTTCCGGGGTCGTCTGGCTCACACGCCCATCTCCATGAAGAACAGTGCAGCGACCGCATCCAGCAGGATCACCACAAAGATTGAGTGCACGACGCTGGCGGTGGTATGTGCCCCTACCGACTCGGCGCTACCGCTGACTTTAAACCCTTCAAGACAGCCGATAATGGCGATCAGGAACGCAAATACCGGCGCCTTGCTCATCCCCACCAGGAAGTTCTGAAAACCGCCACTGCTCTGCATGATGGTTAAAAACATGGTCGGTGAGATATCCAGCGTCAAGGCGCAGACGACCATGCCGCCAAAGATGCCGCTAATCATGCCGATGAAGGTCAGCATCGGCAACGCCAGGAGCAACGCCAGCACGCGCGGCAGCACCAGCAGTTCAACCGGGTTCAGCCCCATCGCCTGAATAGCATCTATTTCCTCATTGGCCTTCATCAGCCCGAGTTCTGCGGTAAAGGCGCTGGCGGTACGACCCGCCATCAAGATGGCCGTCAGCAACACTGCGAACTCTCGCAGGAAGGAAAACACCACCAGTTGCACGGTAAAAATGCTGGCACCGAAGGTAGACAGGACGGTTGACCCCAGGAAAGCGATGACTGCACCTACCAGGAAGGTCAGCAGCATAATGATCGGCACCGCGTTCAGGCCGATTTGCTGGAGATTGGCCACCAGCGAGGTGAGCCTCCAGCGCGTAGGGCGTAGCAGATTGGCAAACAGGGTTTGCAACGTCAGGCCGATAAACCCCAGCAGGGCTACCAGGTTGTGCCAGAAACTCTCCATCGACCGGCCGACGTTGGCCAGCAGTTCGATTGCCAGACCGGGCGGCTTTTCTGCCGGTGGTGGCGTAAATCCTTGCAAGGCACGGCCAACGGTTTCCAGCAGCACGCGGCGTTCCACAGGGAGCGTGGGGGCTAACTGTTTGAGATCGGATATCCGTTGGTCACCCAGCAGATTGACCAGCAAGGTGGCACCTGCCGTATCCAGGCTGCCCAGTTGGCTGAGATCGAACACCACATCCGCCGGCAAGCGGGTTTGCAGTTGCCCAACGGCGGGTTCCAACAGGCGATAATGTGCCAACACCCAATCCCCAGATGCCAAGATACGGGGAGGATGAAGCGTCTCGTCCAGGTTGAGAAAGGTGCTGAGTTGCGGTTCTGCCATCGATGACAGCCTCTGCTGGCGAAGAAATTTATACCCGTCATCCTTCAAGCGACGGCTTGAAATCGATTGGGCAAAGTCTATTTATAACATTAGCGTAGCGGCTTTAAGCAGATTTGCTATAGCACGGTAACATATCGTTATTCTTTAAGGTCATTCAGGGCGCTGCACCCCTGAAAAGATGCAGGGCCGGGAGATCCCCAGCCCTGTTTGACGCGAATTACTTCACTTCGCCCATCGCTTTCAGCTTTTTGGACAGATCGCGACGTTCTTTCGACAGATCGGCATTTTTGATGATGTAATCATCAACGCGATCTTCATAGTCACCGCGCATGTTGGCGATGATGCCCTGAATGTCTTCAATGCTCATGCCCGGCTTGATGTACTCGCTCAGGTTGTCGAGCAGCAGCACACGCTTCTGGTTGTCACGAATTTTCTTTTCGTTGTCGACGATTTCACGCTGTAGCTTGTTTTTACGGCGGAACATACGCACAAACTCCAGAACGTCCTGGAAACTCGGCTTATTTGCATTATCCATCTTCATACCCTTGCTTTAGTAATACACAGATTCATTTGCTTACGGCCACAATGATACCAAGATACAGGGTTGTGGCCGTCAGACACAACTGTCATTGCCTTATCTTACCCACTTTAGCGCATTGACCCTATCCTGATGCACCTGCTTCATGATCTGATCCACTATTCCTGAGTATTGGCCGTACAGACCTTGAGCAGATCGCCCAACTCTTCCAACTGCTGCGCC
>NZ_JAELTL010000009.1:0-131246 GCF_016428815.1 Serratia sp. ASV30
CCCCCCCCCCCCCCCCCCCCCCCCCCCCCCCCCCCCCCCCCCCCCCCCCCCCCTATTTTAGATGTGTATAAGAGACAGTGGTAATAGAACCCGACTTGTCAAACAGTTTGATATTTCTCAGCACGAAGTCCCCGGATTGAACCATCGTTCGATAAACCGGTTTGCCGTTCTGCCGGATCTCAACTTCAGCATCACTGGTGGCCACACCGTATACCCAAGGCAACACCGGCCCCTGTGTCGAAGGAAACATATTATCGTCCGAGGACAATTTTATCCCGCGATAAGGAAAGGGATCCAGATAGAAAGTATTATTGTAACCCTCACCAAAATGCAGGCGAGAATTTATCACGGAGATGTCTCTTTCAGCGTAGAGATCGGAAAATTTTATCCGTTGCTGTGGCATACCTTCATTATCATGAAACTGCCGTGATCTTAACCGCCAGTGTTGATAGTTGATGCCTGACTCTAACTCCACCACCACGTTATCTTTTCTTTTCCTCCTGACATAACGCTCGCCCTGATATTTCTTATAGTTAATATCATAGTTTATCAAAATGGCTGGAATGCCTTCATCTCTATACTCGATAGCCAGGCGAGGATCGGCCTTAACCTCCGTCGACTCCAAGAATGTAAAAATGAGAAAATTCACCTTATCAATTAAGGTAACGGTAATATTTAATGGATAAAGATCTTTAACTTTGATACAGCCGGTTTCTGGTACCTCACTGCTGTTTGCGGGTGAGAGGATGTGCCATTCTATAAGCTTTTGTCTATCAAAACACGGAAAACCGTCGTCCGCCACGTCCAATTCAATATGACCTATATCCCGCTCTCCTTCGGATATATAAAAATACTCCCCTGCATTGGCAAAACAGGCTGCCATTAATAGAATAGGGAAAACGAATAAGTTTTTATTCATATTGCGCGGATGGAAATAATGGGATTTATAAAAATGCACCGGCAGTCATCATTAAACATACCGGTACATTATTATTTAATTAGAACAGGTTACTTACCTTCGACAGAAGGCAGGATCACATCTAATTTATCAAGCTCACGCATCATAGCACGATAAACATAGAGTTTGGACTGAGCATGGCGCCCATCCAATTTGTTTGCTGTGGCAAGGTCACGAAGCTTTTTAACCAATTTCAGGGTATTGGGTTGGTTGGCATCAGCCTTAGGAATGGCGCTATATTCTGCAAAGAGATCCTGCCACTCGGCTTCCCAAGCCTCTTGCTGGTTGTACCCTGGGGTGATTGCAGTTCTGGTTTTAGCGGCAACGGATCCGCAATATTTATGCGCACCACCGCGGGTGCCGTAAATAACCCAGAGAGGTGATTTATCCCGAGGATCATTGCCATATGACTGGATATCACTGACACACTTGGTGACTTCATTACGCATATTTTGCTCTTGGCTGCTGATACCAGCAAAAGCATTCGCAGAGAACGCCAGAGTACCGAGCATCAAAAGCCCAATTTTGCTTTTATTCATCTATATAGATCCTTCTAGAATAATTAATTAAAAACATGAATACGCCGTTCTTAAAGGCAAAAGGACCTTAATTTATAGCATTTATTAAGACAATAAAATTCAGCTGAAATGTTTTACTTTCAGATCTTTCATGAGAAATTCTTTAACATAGCCAGTTAATTCTCAAATAAACACTGGAAATGATAATATTATCATGCTATTAATTACACCAAGATCGAACGTTTTATAACCAACTGTAATGTAAAACAGCGACCTGGTTCGCTTACAAGTGACCTATATCATTAAGAAAGCGTCTGAGATTCAGAATAAATCCAGACAAAGGCGACCTGACTAATTTTAGCCAGGCCGACTGACAGAGGAATTGTTTGAACTCACGCAGCTGGCGTAAACTCAGAAGGAGTTCTTCTTTCCTAGTGCGGTGATGCCGGATGTATTCCAAAAATGGCAGTTTCATCCCAGTAACGGGTTCTGAACGCCAACAGCAGCTGCATAAAGCCAACCGGATTCAGCCCCAGCTTGCGCATAATATTCAGCTTATGGGTGCAAACGGTCTTATAGCTCCGGCCAATAACCTGAGCGGCATGTTGCGCATTAGCTCCGGAAACCATCAACCCCAAAATGCGCCATTCACACGCTGATAATGGCAGCTGTCTCTGCGACAATAGCTGCCGCATCGTTGGGCTACGAAAACTGGCCGTGGGATGGGCCGCCGAAATGGCGGCCAGCAAATAATTCACCTTATCACGCTTGGCTACTAATGAGAGGTGTTTTTGCGCCGCAAGCAGCGATAAAATATCCGGGTTGCCGAGGTCGGTGAAAACCACCAAGGACGCCTTTGGCCAAAGCTTACCGGCGGTCAACACAAATCGCACCACCTGATAAATGTCTTCGGTATAATGGTAGAGCTCCATAATAACCGTTTGCTGTTCATTACTGTTGAGTGATGAAACGATCTCGTTCAGACTACTTAGACGGCTGATTTTTTTATTTTTCGGGTCAATCAATGACTGCAGACCGATATTGACCAAAGGATGGGGATCAAAGATAATAAAAGTATCGTTATAAAAGGTATGCATAATCAACTATTCCATTGAAATATTTTATTTTTTAGCTTATAGAAACCACCTGAAACCTGCGTTCCCTGCCGAACGGTCAATAAAAACCAGCTATTTAAGTGCAACTTTTATCCACGTTGATAAACTTATCGTTATAAATAATAAACTTCTGCCCCTGCAATTTGATGCCCGGATGCGACAGCGTATCCCCAGGGCGTAAATACTCGGTGATCCCCTCTTCATCGGTGCTATCACAGCCAGGTTTCAACAGAAACTTAAAAAAGGTATTACCGGTGTTTTTGAGCGTTCCGCGCTGCTTGTCAAGCTGGTAGTCAAACTTGCTCACACGCGGTCTGACCACCAGAATGGTATCCATAACCACGATCGGCTCCAGGTTGGCACCGGCTTTCTTGTTCTGCCCAGCCGTCAGCAGGTTAGTCGGTACCTCGCGAAATGAGACGCGATAATAACGCTCTTTATTATCCTTCGGCCCATGGTAATAGAACTTGTAATATTCCCCCTGCCCTGCCCGCAGTGTCAGTTGCTTAGGGGCAAACAGCAATTCACCCTCTGCCGGGCGGGTTCGCACCTCTTGCTCCCCTGGCCGATCGATGGCACGAATGGAAACCTGATAAAACCGGGCGCTGGCGTTATTGTTCAACACCCGCTTGGCGACAAAGGACTGATCCTGATCCATCGCAAACGTCATGGTACCCACGTTGATCGCCCCGGCGGTAAAGGGCAGGAATATTAGCCATAGCAGCAGAGTTTTCACATTACCCCCCCTTTAATTGATATTGCGCCAAGTTGCCTCAACGTGAATTTCACCGGCGGCATGCACATCGCCATACCAGGCGTTACCGTCCACCGTTTTCAGCGAGATCGGCGCGTTCATCGGGATCCTGAACTTGACCTTGGTCTTGTTCATCACCCCCACGTCACCGGAAATATCGTTCCATGGGGTACTGCTCCACAGAGCGTTGGTCATATCGTGCCACTGGCTGTCACAACCTGCATCAAACACCTGCTCAGTCCCCGTGCTGGTGGTGATACTGAGCTGAGCCGGGAAGGGTACCTGCGCGGTATTATCTGGCGAGGAGAAAATGCAGTAGTTGATCCCTCCCAGTGACTGAGTTGGACCGGTCGCCATCACCCTGACCTGATCGGCATTGGTCTTGGCGCTGGTGGTCACAATATAGCCAAACTCCAACGGTGGCTCTGAGGGGCCAACATAGCCTTCCCGGTGCGGGCTGTTATCGAAATCCTCGGAAATAATGCTGATACTGAAATCACGAGGCTTGATGATCAGTTGGTTAGAGGTCGAGAACTCATACCAGCCCGATTCCGGCGAAGTGGTGTTCTGGAAACGGAAGTTAATCAGATCGTGCGTACCGCCGTCGGTGATCCCCAGCCTGACCATCTGTTTGAAGAAATTACTGGCAAAAAACACGTAAACGGCATTGCTGCTCTTCAACTCGTTAAACGTATAGTAGCTGCCGGTACCCGAGGTATTTTTCCAACTGTTGCCATTCAAACTGAATTGCAGATCGGCCGCATTAACCGCCGATGACAGTGCGGCATGGTTGATCGACGGAAAAATATGGATCGAGGTGTTACTGACGCTGCCATCCGTTTGCAGATCGTAGCTGACCATCTTGCACATGATACCGCTGCGGGCACCGACGGTTTGGTTGCGGCAGTCCGCATTACCTTCACCGATGATCGGTATCCCATCACTGTTGACGAACACTTCCGATACCGCATTGGTATTGATAAAACGCAGGTGTGCCGCCTTGGCATGGGTGACGGTACGTCGATACCAGGTACCTGAGCTTTGATCCTTGCAGCGTTGGCCACTGCTGGCACTGTAGACCGCAGAAGTCTGACAGCCGTTGATTTGCATGCTGAATGACTCACCAGCCCCCATCTGCTTGAGATACTGATAAAAACTCGGTGACATCATGCCGTGCATCCATTTTTGATTCCCGGGAGTAACAACCGCCCCATAGAACCCTTTTTCATCGGTGGTCTCTGGCAGGATCAGACTGGTTTCCATATTGCAACCGGTATACCAGTTGATACAGCGCAGGCCAAGAAATGGATTTTTGATCGGCGCATTTTCCAGCCACATATCGTAACGCCAGTTAGCTATCAGACCATAGTTGAAACCATTATCGACGTAGCCCAGGCTCTGTTGATAAATGGTGCCGGACCCGCCATATTTCAGGCCGGTCCATTTATTGGCTCCGGTCATACGCGGATCTAGCCCCCCTGCCGGGGTCACAAAGAAGTTATCGTCCGCATTGTTCTCAACAAAGACAAACTTCATCGTGGCGGCATCTCCCAGATTGGTCGGGTTCACCGCCTGCGCCGGGGCGATGCTCAGCAGGCCGCCGATCAACAGCGCCAAACGTATGCTATTAGCCTTCATTGCTCATATCTCCTGATTGGCCCACTTTGGCGTAGGACTTCAAGCCGCGGCAAACCACGTCGCCGACCCAGACCGCACCCTGTGCCTTACTCAGATCCAGTGCCACCTCACAGCTTTGATTTTGGCGGTAGGTAAAATCGATTACCGGGAATTTCTTGTCCACATCCATCACGAACTCCCCTTTTTCATCCGTACGGGTACGCCCGATATGGTTGTTGATATTGGCGTTGGCCAGCAGCGTACCGTCCTCGGCCTTGATGCGGCCAAATACCGTCACCATCTGCTTGATTTGCGGTTCGATGACCGCCACGTTGCCCGGGTACAGCGTCAGGCTGTTCTTACGGTTGGTGACGATGTCGAAACTTTCCGCCGAGTTTTTGTTGTTCATCAACTCCACCACATACTGACCATAAGGGGACAGTGGCAGATAGTTCTTGTCTCCGGTCAGCTTGACGACGCGGCCATCCACGCGCGCGGTCAGCATGCCTTCATTTTCCAGGCCGGTATTGATAATGATCCCTGAGTTACCTTCATTACGCCCACTTGCCGCGATATGACGCCCCTGCCAACCGACGCTACCGTTAGCGGTCAGGCTGGTATTCACATAACCGTCTGCGGAGCTGCTAACGTTGACGGTGCCGGTAGAATACTTGGTGTCAAAACGGGCGTAGGCACCGCCGTTAACGCTGTTATCACCGTTGGTGTCCCCGGAGATGGCGCGCGACATATTGGCCCCCACGGTACGGATCGGCCCATCGGCAATCTCTTTACGCGCCGCAATATTGGCCGTGGTGTAGCCGTTCTGGTTAGAAACCCCGGCGCTGAACCAGTTGCCCAGCGGCAAGGAGAAATCGAGCGCAATGTACTTACCGGTATTGCCGCCGGAATGACCATTATTGTATCGCTGTACCCCGGCACGTATGCCCAGCGTGCCGTAACGGCCGGTGAACAGATTCTGGTAGTAATCCACGTTGTAGTAATGGCTGCTATTTTTCTTGTCATCGTTATAACTGACGCTGAGCGTGCCGAGGTGAGGCACAATCGCCCCCAGGTTCAGCGAGCCGCCGATCGCCCGGTTATGGGCATCGTTTTGGCGCAGTTTGTTGCCGATCACCGTTTTTTCTTCGTTGGCCCACAGCGTACTGAAACCGCCGGGCAGCGTGGCGCTCACGGTGTTGATCAGCGTCCAGGATCGGTCTGTGGCTACCATGCTCTGGGTGCTAACCTGCACCGCATCGATGATCGGTATGCTTAAACGGCCTTCCGCCACCGAGGTGCTGTCCAGAGAATAACCGGAAAGCGCCCAGTTAAAACGAGACAGGTAGCCAGAGGCTGAAGCCCCCAACAGGTAGCTATCTTTAGCCTCAGCGAAGCGATCGTTGTCGCCACGCCACTCATCCATTCGCACCATGCCGCCCCAATACTGCCAGAACATTGGCGCACCCGCGGCGTGCAACGGACTATAGAGTTTGTTAACCCGTTGCATACGGCGGTTGATCACCTGACCATTGACGATCACCTCAACCTGCACATCGTAAATACCAAAAGGCAGCGTGCCGGTATCCACTTCATGGTTACCCATGGCGAAATTCTGTACGCTGAGCAGGCGGCCATCACGCGACAGGTGAACCTCACCCGCCGAAGGAAAGAAGGCAACAATCGGCGTTAACGACTGGGTATTATCAAACACCGTCGAATTGGCCCGGCTACCATAGGACATGCCGTAGATTTTGCTCGAATTGATGGTGGTCACTGGGCCCAGCGATTGCAGGTTCCAACTGTCGAGCATGCCTGCGGCAAAGCGTCGGCCAGCGAAGTCACGCTCATACATCACCTTATACAGCGTCGAATCCTGGTTGCTGCTGCCAATCCCATAGACAGAACCGTTCACTTCCACATGATGTTCACGCAGAGAGGTGACGTTATTCAGCGATAAATAGCTGGAGGTAAAACCTTCGCTGGCTTTGGTGCGGTTGTCGTAAACGCCCAGGTTATAGGCCAGCGTGCTGCTTATCTCATCAACACTCGACGCACCAATATCGCTGGCGCGCTCACGCAATACCGTACCCAGGGCCGATTGCTTCACCACCAATTGCAAGTTCAACTGGCGGAAATCCAATGCCAGCCAGGCATCATCCGACAGCGTAATGCGTTGCTTATCGTCAAAGTTGGCGTCATTGAGCGCATTGAGCTGCTTGGCGATCGCGGCGGTCAGCTGTGCGCCCCCCTCGTTATCTTCCAGGGTAATTTCGCTAATTTTCAGATGATTATCATCAAGCACCAGCAGTGCGCGCCCAATGCGTTGATCGTCTTTCTGGGTGCTGTTTTGTTCAAAATGCAGCAATAGCGGGATGCTCATCCCCTCACGCAATGCCATGCTGAAAGTCTGGGGGATCAACACGCCATCAATTTGGGTTAGCCCGGCGGCAAGAGCCGACTGCCCAGGGATCATCACGGCAGGGATAACGCTCATCCCCACCGCTACTGATATTTTGAGTAATGCACTATCCAGTGCTAGTTTCACGTCTAACTCCTTGAACTATTATGCATCCCTTTACTGCAACATCCCGTAGCAGCCCAACTCGGTGTTATTTGACTTGAATAAATTGCTCTCCATACCAAAGCGCAACGTGGCTTTTCTTATCATTGATATCCACTTTGGACAGGCCACGATCTTTACCTGGCATGACAAAATAGTTTTCCTTGCAGTTGCTGCCTTCTTTCTTATTCTTGCAGGGACCATAGGCCACCATTTTGAAGGTAGCATTGCCGGTATTGACGACTTTGTTATTGGCAAACTGATGATTAAAATTAGCCTGCCGGGGCGTAACCACTAAAATGGTGCCAATACGCGCCGAGGTGGTGGCCACGCCATTGCGTTTGGCGGTATTCTGCCCCGCATCCGTTAATGCCTGATCGAACCAGACAATCCGGTAATAGCGTTCTTGGTTATCTTCTGGGCCCTTATAATAAAAACGGATCACGTCCCTGGCGTTGGCTGGCATCATCAGGCTGGCCGGTGACAACAGCATTTCGTCCTTCGTCGCCATCGGGATCACCACGCCGGATTCCGTCGGGTCGGAAATCCTTTCTATTTTTATATTCACCAGGCGGCCGCTATCCGTCGTATTTTTAATTTCTTTACTTAGCGTCGCGCTATTACTGGGCATAAAGGAACTGACCGAGCCAACATCCAGCGCCAAGGCGCTATGGCACAGGGAAAGCAACAGGGGAATAGAAAAATAGAAACGATTCATAGCGGTATTCCAAACTCTTTAGCTGACAAAAACAGGGGGTTTCCCCCCTGTTAAGACGCATTACTCTGGGGAAACGATTATGCGGTAGTCCAGGTAGCGTTGAACTCTACGCTCACGTCGCCACTCCAGATACCTTCAGGCAGGGTGCTGAAATCAGTCACAGCAGTTGTGCCATCAGCCGTTGCGCCGATGATGCTGAAAGTGAACTGATCTTGTGCACTGGTACGAACAGCTTTGTCGTAAGCGCCAGACAGTGCGCTCAGGTTGCCACCCAAAATACCGGCTTTAACATCGATCATAGGGGTTTGAGCGGTTTTCTCTACGGCAGCACCGTTATAGTTAACGCCCACTTCCAGGGTAGAACCAGAGGTGTCGAGCTGAGTCAGAGTGTTGGATACCAGCTTGGAGGTCAGTTTAAAATCGGTGGCGGTTCCTTCGCCCTCGATAGTCACGTCGAACAGACCTTTCTGGCTGTTGAAGCCTTTGATGCCTTCAGCATACTGGAAAGACAGGCTGCCGATTGGCGTAACAACCAACTTGCTGGTGGTATCTTTCTTGGCAGTGGCTGACCAGGTAGCCAAGGCTTGTGCGGTAACTTCTGCTGCCTGAGCGGTGCCCACTACTGCGAATGCTGAAACGATTGCCAGAGCAAGTGTGATCTTTTTCATGGTAAAACTCCCTAAGTTATAGATTTCTATTGTCCGTTAAATTTGCCTTGCTTTGTCATCTCCACTCACTCTGGTATTGCCAGTTGCTAGCGGGATAACGCCAAGTGTTGATAGGCAACGTGAGTATGCCTCTCGTCCCACTTGGCGAGAAAAATCTTAACCCAAATAAATCTTAAGATAATCATTAACTAGTAAATGTGAAATGTTTAGATTTAAATCCTGCGTTTAATCTTTTTAATGCTGAATTAAGGATAAAAACTCCACCCATGCAAAGTGGGTAGCAGAATTATCCTAGATTAATTCGGTCAAACATTAACCTTATTATAACTACCGTTATTCGGTGCCCTTTCTGGTGAAAAGTTAGCCTGTACATTTAATGTGTGTCAGTTAAGGCACCCATTTCCCCTCACCCCAACCCTCTCCCAAAGGGCGAGGGAGCTGGTACGGTGCCGTGTTCAGGTGCAGAAGTGAGCTGCAATAGGGTTGATGTAGAGGCGGAGTGCCGTAATAAAATTGTGGCATGTTCGGTCCTCTCTCCTTGTAGACGAGGGAGTTGGTACATTGCCGTGTTCAGGTGAAGAATTGAGCTGCAATAGGGTTGATGCAGAGGCGGAGTGCCGTAATAAATTGCGGCATGTTCGGTCGTCTCTCCTTTTGGACGAGGAAGTTGGTACATTGCCGTGCTCAGGTGCAGAAGTGAACTGTGACCGGGTTGATGCAGAGGCGGAGTGCCCTAATAAAATTGTGGCACGTTCGGTCCTCTCTCCTTGTGGACGAGGGAGTTGGTACATTGCCGTGTTCAGGTGAAGAATTGAGCTGCAATAGGGTTGATGTAGAGGCGGAGTGCCGTAATAAAATTGTGGCATGTTCGGTCCTCTCTCATTTTCGACGAGGGAGCTGGTACGGTGCCGTGTTCAGGTGCAGAAGTGAACTGCAATAGGGTTGATGCAGAGGCGGAGTGCCGTAATAAAAGTTTGGCACGTTCGGTTCCCTCTCCTTTTGGGAGAGGGCTAGGGTGAGGGGCATTACTATTTCGGGGTAGTGAGCCGACGGAATAAGGGGGATAACGTTAATGAAGTGGTTTAATCTAAGGTAAAGATGCTCTGGCTGTCGGGTGTTTATCCCGCCAGCCAATCAGCATCATTCAATTAAAGGGAGGATTCGCTTTCCAGGCCAGAGCAAAGTTCAATCTTATGCTCTCGCAAAATCTTGCAGCGGAGAAAAAATAGCCGTGATATGCCAGAAATATACGACTTCACCTGATTGCCACGCATCAGCAACAGGTATTCATCCGGCTGGCATTGGATTTTTTGCCTTACTACCTGCGTCAACACATCATCGCTGAATGCCGGATCTGCCTGAACCGTGGAGTTCGACATAAATACCGCGCAGTTACCCGATTTGCCCAAATAGCTCTCTTGCCGGATGCTTGGATTGAAAATATAGAACGCAATGCTGGCCAATACCACGCACACAAAGCCCACTATCCCCCAACCATAGCGCAAGGAAGCACAGGAGAACACCTTGCCTACCACCACGGGTATGGTTTTAGCGGCTGATACCGGCGGTTCGGCAGCAAGGATCGGCGTATCCTTTTCATCCTCACAAGACACAATCTGGATTTCGCTGTGCAGCATAAAACCCACTTTGGGAACCGTGACGATCACCTCCTCATCAATTCCCAGCGCCTTGATCACTCTACGTAACTTGCTCACACACTGGTTAAGATTATTGTTACTGGAAATCATCCCATAATCATCCCACACCTTTTTGAAGATCACTTCACGGCTCACGGCATCGCCCTGGTGGACAATCAGTAACTGTAACAGGCGTTTGGATGGGTTGGAGATGGTGACAGTATCGTCAAACAGATCGCTCAAACTCAGCGTTCCGCTATCGACATCGAAGATAATACGGTCATTAAATTTATATTTCATTATATTCACGACTTTCACTATAAAAACAGACAACCCAGGCATTAATCGTTAATAAAATCATTTGATTAAAATTAAAAGAAAGCCTTTGTGAACGTTTTTATCGCTAGTAAATAGACCGCGGGTAATTGTCATTAACTGTGGCATTTTTCCTTCTCCCTGGAATAAGAATTTTCTCATGACCAAAACAAAGATTATCGAAACGCGCTGACTATTGATATATTGATTCGTTAAATTTCACAAGGTTAGATTTTTATGTTGTCATAAATTTTTTTATAGCGAAAAACTTCATAAAAACACCATATATGGCATGTTTTAATGTAAAAATATCGCAGATTTAACTCTCACTAAGATCTTACATGACTGAAAAAGCAGGCGCTTTCGGCTAGCGTTGATAGTCTTTATCATTTAAATCAATGGTTTTAACCTGTCACACTGCCAGGTAGCTGCCTTAGCCTGACACTGACTTTACATAGCGATATAACCTGGTGTTACCCATACATCGTCAGGATGTATACCAACACCACATTGAGGTGAATCCTTAAAAATAAATCATTAACGTTTTATGAGTAAATATTATGTGGTAGCAGGCTGACTGTGCCACCGGCTGGCACCTGGACGTGATGGAATTATTGCGACTCAATGCCTGTATTATCTGCTGTGGAGTCTGTGGCCGGGCCCTTGGGGCAGCGATAACTACCCCGTTGTTTATCAGATTAGCGGGATTGAAAGTCACTGCACCGCAGTAAGCAACGTAATATTTGCCTGCATAATCGCCTCACGCGCCGCTTCCGGCAGGTGATCGTCAGTGATGATCACCTCAAAGACTGAAATCGGCAGCGCCAGATAGGTAGCGACCTTGCCATATTTGGAAGTATCACTCAGCAAAATGCGGCGGCGACTGGCCTCAACGATGGCGTTTTTCACCACCACCTTATCCTCGTTCGGGGTAGACAAACCACGCATACTCCATGAGGAAGCAGAGATAAACGCCAGATCGATAAACAGATTACGTAAAGCCTGAGCCGCAGCGGCCCCCACGCAGGAACGGTTTTCCCGGCATACCGTACCGCCGGTGTGGATCAGCTTGCACTGGCTATGTTCGAGCAGATAGGCGGCGATAACAAAATCGTTGGTCACCACGGTGATATCGTCACGCTCGCCGAGCTGGCGCGCCAGGGCCAACGTGGTGGTGCCTGCGTCCAGATAGATGCAGCTGTTGGCCGGGATCTGCCGCGCGGCCAGTTGCCCAATGGCGGCTTTCTGCTGGCTGAACATTCCTTCCTTATCCTGATGCGAAGGCTCAATCGCCACTCGTTCGGCCGACTGCACACCGCCGGAGACGGGGAGTACGCTGCCCTGCTCTTCCAGTTTTTGCAGATCGCGCCGGATGGTCATGTGCGAGACCCCCAGCCTTTCGGTCAGTTCAGCTATGCTGACTGCTCCGCGCTCGGACACCAGCGCCAAAATTTGTTGGTGGCGTTCAACAGGTATCACGGTTCCCCCTCTGTGACTACGATGATAATAATTGTGATTTTACGTCAATTTTCGTGCGACGGTAGTAAAGCTTTTCAGGCTGTGAAGCCGGTCATAATCATAAAAAACATTTAAAAGCATTATGTTAGCAAGAGTAACCGTTTTTTAGTCTGTCCGTTGCATTGTTAATAATTGTGAAGATGATCACCGATATCCACGCCAATAACGCTTACATTTAACACATCAAAACAAATAATCACTAAAATTAACAGAGGTGCATCATGGCACAACCAGGAAACTACGCAGTTTGTATCGTCGGTTTGGGGTCAATGGGCATGGGCGCGGCTACGTCCTGCATCAATGCCGGGCTGACCACCTATGGCGTCGATCTCAACCCACAGGCATTGGTGGCGCTACAGCAGGCCGGTGCCAAACAGGCCGCCACCAGCGCAGCAAACTTTGCAACCGAACTGGATGCAGTGCTGCTGTTGGTGGTTAACGCCAACCAGGTAAAACAGATCCTGTTCGGGGATAACGGCCTGGCGGCACAGTTGAAACCGAATACGCCGGTGATGGTGTCTTCCACCATTGCGGCGGCGGATGCCAAAGAAATCGAACAGAAACTGTTGGCGTATAACCTGCCAATGCTGGATGCCCCGGTGTCCGGCGGTGCAGCCAAGGCAGCGGCTGGTCAAATGACCGTGATGGCCTCGGGCAGTGAGAGCACCTTTGCCCAATTGCAACCGGTGCTGGATGCCGTCGCCGGGAAAGTGTACCGCATTGGCGACGAAATCGGCCTGGGGGCAACGGTCAAGATCATCCATCAATTGTTGGCAGGCGTACACATTGCCGCCGGTGCCGAAGCGATGGCGCTGGCCGCTCGCGCCGGTATCCCGCTGGACGTGATGTACGATGTGGTCACCAACGCCGCAGGCAACTCCTGGATGTTTGAGAACCGTATGCGCCACGTGGTCGATGGCGACTACTCACCAAAATCTGCCGTAGATATCTTCGTCAAGGATCTTGGGCTGGTAGCCGATACCGCCAAAGCGCTGCACTTCCCGCTGCCATTGGCCTCCACGGCGTTCAACATGTTCACCTCCGCCAGCAACGCAGGTTTCGGTAAGGAAGATGACAGTGCAGTAATCAAGATCTTCGCCGGGATCGAACTGCCGAAGAATAAGGAGAACTCATAATGTTACTCGGAGTGATTGCAGACGACTTTACCGGCGCCACCGATATCGCCAGCTTCCTGGTGGAAAACGGTTTGCCTACGGTCCAGCTCAATGGCGTGCCGCAGGATGATACCCCTGTCGACTCGCAGGCAGTGGTGATCAGCCTGAAATCGCGCTCCTGCCCGGTCGACCAGGCGGTTGAGCAGTCGTTGCAGGCTTTGGCCTGGCTACAACGCCAGGGTTGCCGCCAGTTTTACTTTAAATACTGTTCCACCTTCGACAGCACAGCCCTGGGCAATATCGGACCGGTTACCGATGCCTTGCTCGATGCGCTTGGCGAACAGCAAACGGTGATTTCCCCTGCGCTACCGGTAAATGGCCGCACGGTATACCAAGGTTATCTGTTCGTGATGGACCAGTTGCTGTCGGAATCCGGTATGCGCAACCATCCGGTGACGCCAATGACCGACAGTAATCTGATGCGGCTGATGGAGGCCCAGGCCAGCGGGCGTTGCGGGCTGGTCAACGCGGCAGAGATGGATCGTGGAGCCGGTGCGGTGCAGGAAAAGTTGCAACAGTTGGCACAGCTTGGCGTGCGCTATGTGGTATTGGATACCCTGAACGAACAGCATCTGCTGACACAGGGCGAAGCGCTGAAAACCATGAAGTTGGTCACCGGAGGTTCAGGGCTGGCGATCGGCATTGCCCGCCAATGGGCGCAACCTGGCCAGGAGAAAGCCCAATCTGCCGGAGCGCCACAGGGAAAGAAAGCCGTGATACTTTCCGGCTCCTGCTCCACCATGACCAACAAGCAGGTAGCACGCTACCGCCAACAGGCTCCGGCACAGAGTATTGATGTCTCGCGCTGCATCACAGCAGGAGATCGCAGCGCCTACGCAGCCGAGCTAAGCACATGGGTTGAACAACAGGCCTCACAACTGGCCCCATTGTTGTACGCCACCGCCGAGCCGGAGCAACTGCAACAGACCCAGCAGCAATACGGCACCGAGGCTGCCAGCCAGGCGGTAGAAGCCCTGTTTGCCGAAGTAGTTAAACGCCTGCAACAACAGGGTTTCAGCCGCTTTATCGTTGCCGGTGGTGAAACCTCTGGCGTGGTCACCCAGGCGTTAGGGATCCGCGGTTTCCATATCGGCCCATGCATTTCTCCAGGCGTGCCTTGGGTACGCGCAATTGAACAACCGGTATCACTGGCCCTGAAATCGGGCAATTTCGGCGATGAAAACTTTTTCGCCAGAGCACAAACGGAGTTTTCAGTATGACGATGACCGCTGACACTGAACGGCTGGCAAGGGAAGAGATGGTGCGTCTGGGGGCTTCGTTCTTCCAGCGCGGCTACGCTACCGGTTCAGCAGGCAACCTTTCGCTGTTGTTGCCAGACGGTACCCTGCTGGCCACTCCCACCGGCTCTTGCCTGGGGGAGTTGCAGGCAGACAAACTGTCGAAAGTCAGCCTGAGCGGTGAATGGATTTCCGGCGACAAACCCTCGAAAGAGATCAGTTTTCACCGCGCGCTGTACCAGAACAACCCGACGTGCAAGGCGGTAGTGCACCTGCATTGCACCTATCTGACCGCGCTTTCCTGCCTGCAAGGGTTGGATACGGCAAACGCCATCAAGCCGTTCACGCCTTATGTGGTAATGCGCGTCGGCCAGGTGCCGGTGGTGCCTTACTATCGCCCCGGCGATATGCGGTTGGCGGAAGATCTGGGCAAGCTGGCCCCAAGCTACAAGGCTTTCCTGTTGACGAACCACGGCCCCGTGGTCACCGGCGAGAGCCTGCGGGAAGCCGCGAACAATACCGAAGAAATGGAAGATGCGGCCAAGCTGATTTTCACCCTCGGCAACCGCCCAATTCGCTATTTAACCGATGATGAAATTGCCGAGTTACGGAGCTGAACCATGCCAAAATTTGCTGCCAATTTATCGATGATGTTTACCGAGCACTCGTTTCTGGATCGTTTTGATGCCGCTGCGGCGGCCGGATTTAAAGCGGTAGAGTTCCTGTTCCCTTATGATTACCCCGCCGATCTACTGGCGGAGAAACTGCAACAAAACGGTCTCCAGCAAGTGTTGTTCAATACCGCGCCGGGCGATGTGGGTGCAGGCGAATGGGGATTGGCGGCGTTGCCCGGCCGCGAGCAGGATGCCCGTGCGGATATCGATCGCGCTCTGGAATATGCCATCGCCCTTAAGTGCCCTAACGTTCACGTGATGGCTGGCGTAGTGCCGCCCGGCGAAGATATTGCCCGCTATCGGGAAACCTTTATCAGCAATATCCGTTACGCCGCCGACGCCTTTGCCCCTCACGGCATCAAGGTGTTGATCGAAGCGCTCAGCCCACCGATCAAGCCCAACTACCTGTTCTCCAGCCAGCATCAGGCTGCGGAGCTGGTGGCCGCCATCGATCGCCCTAACGTGTTTATTCAGTTCGACTTTTTCCACGCACAGTTGGTGGACGGCAATATCAGTAATCTGATCGCCTCACTGGCCGGGCGCTATGCCCATATCCAGATCGCCTCGGTGCCAGACCGAAATGAACCCGATGACGGTGAACTGAATTATCCTTGGCTATTCGCCCAACTGGATAAGGTGGGTTACCAAGGCTGGATTGGTTGTGAATATAAACCCCGTGGGGAAACGACGGCGGGTCTGGGGTGGGTGAAACCTTACCTGTAATCAAGAACTCGTCGCGCCAACACCAGTTTCAATAACATAAAAAATAAACGCACCCGTATCGCCCCAGGGCGATCGCGGTGCCGGACTCTTACCTGAATTAAAGGCTATGCTATGTCTCCAACTATGCTACTGATCATTGCCGTACTGGGTGTCGTACTGCTGCTATTGATGGTCATCAAGGCGAAGGTTCAGCCGTTTGTCGCCCTGCTGGTCGTTAGTCTACTGGTCGCGCTTGCCAGTGGGATCCCAACCGGCGAAGTCATGAAAGTGATGACCGCCGGGATGGGCGGCGTACTCGGCTCGGTGACTATTATCATCGGCCTGGGTGCGATGCTGGGAAGAATGATCGAACATTCGGGCGGCGCAGAATCCCTGGCGCAGCGTTTCAGCAAAGCGCTGGGGCCAAAGCGCACCATTGCCGCGCTTACCAGTGCCGCGTTCGTCCTGGGCATTCCGGTGTTTTTCGACGTCGGCTTTATCATCCTGGCCCCGATCATCTATGGCTTTGCCAAAGTGGCTAAAGTCTCACCGTTGAAGTTTGGCTTGCCGATGGCCGGTGTGATGCTGACGGTGCACGTAGCTCTGCCACCGCACCCAGGCCCGGTCGCGGCGGCGGGGCTGTTGAGTGCCGATATCGGTTGGTTGACCATTCTCGGCCTGATCATCTGTATCCCGGTGGGGGTGATTGGTTACTTCGCGGCAAAATATCTCAACCGTAAAGCCTACCCACTCTCCATTGAGGTGTTGGAACAACTGCAACTGGCAGCCCCTGAACCTGCACCGGAAGGCAAAGCGCAACTCAGCGATCGGATCAATCCTCCTAGTGCCGGATTGATTACCGCGCTGATCGTTATTCCTATCGCCATCATTATGCTGGGCACCGTTTCTGCCACCCTGCTGCCAGCAGGTTCGCCGGTGCGAGATGCCTTGTCATTAATCGGCTCACCAGGCGTAGCGTTAATGATCGCTCTGGTATTGGCGTTCTATCTGCTGGCAATCCGTCGTGGCTGGAGTCTGCAACACACCAGCGATGTGATGGGAGGGGCGTTACCAACTGCGGCAGTAGTCATTATGGTTACCGGTGCGGGCGGCGTGTTCGGCAAGGTGCTGGTTGAGTCTGGCGTGGGTAAGGCGCTGGCAGATGTGCTGACCACTATTGGTCTGCCACTGATCCCGGCTGCATTTATCATCTCGCTGGCACTGCGTGCCTCACAGGGGTCGGCTACCGTCGCCATTCTGACGACCGGCGGGTTGCTGTCCGAAGCGGTTATCGGGCTTAACCCGATGCAGCTTGTATTAGTCACGCTCGCCACCTGCTTTGGCGGCCTGGGCTTATCGCACGTTAACGACTCCGGCTTCTGGATCGTTACCAAATACCTTGGCCTGTCAGTGGCTGATGGCCTCAAAACCTGGACAGTATTAACCACCCTGCTCGGTTTAAGTGGCTTCGCCTTTACCTGGCTGCTGTGGCTGGTCGTGTAACTTCCCGGTATTGCTAGAGCCAAAGCAGTTCGGCTACAGTGGTGAGTATCTTGAAGCGTTGCTCCGGCAGCGCCTTTTCCCTTGTTCAGGAAGGAAGCCATGACCACTCACACCGTTGCCCCCACCTTGATCACCGAACGTCTGATCCTGGATGCCCACCGGCTGGAAGACTTTGACGATTTGGCCGCCATGTGGGCCGATCCTGCGGTGGTGCGCTATATCGGCAGCACGCCACGCGACAAGGAGGACAGCTGGGGCCGCCTGTTGCGCTACATCGGCCACTGGAAATTGCTGGGGTATGGCTACTGGGCGGTGCGGGAGAAAAACAGCGGCAGGTATATTGGCGGAATTGGCTTCGCCGATTTTCACCGTGATATTCAACCCGCACTCGATGTCCCCGAAATGGGCTGGACGCTGATCACGGCTGCGCACGGTAAAGGCTATGCCACCGAAGCCTTGAATGCCGCGCTGGTCTGGGCCAAAGAGAATTTCTCACAGGACAGAGTCGTTTGTATCATTTCGCCGGATAACCGCCCTTCGCTTGGCTTGGCGAAGAAAGTCGGCTTTGTGGCAAGCCACCGCAGCGAATACCACCAGTTACCAACGGTAGTGTTATACCGACCACTCTGAGTTCAAGATACCCTGGATAAAATTATCCCGCAGCGCATCAGGCCGCTGCGGGTTCCACGCCAGCCCAACCTGCCATTGCGTCTGCTCGCCGCTTAACGGCAGAATATCGACCCCAACCGGAGCAATAAACGCAATGCTTTGCGGCAACAGCGCCACGCCTATCCCCGCCGCCACCAGCGCCAGCAAGGTTTGGATATCCTCCGCCTGCTGCACCACGTTGGCCCGCAGCCCCTGAGCGGCAATAAAACGCAGCACCTGCTCACTCAACCCTCGGCCACGTGAAGGTTCCAACTGCAGCAGAGGAAAACGGTGGAAATCCGCCAACAGGTTCTCCTCCTGCAACGCCATCGCTCTCGGCACTGCCAGCACTAGCCGATCGGTCAGCAAAGGCTGTGCCTGCAAGGGAGCAACAACGGGCAAGCGTACAAAGCCAGCCTGTAGATCGCCGTTTAGCAACAACTGGCATTGCCGTTCCGAAGGAAGATCCTCCAGGCCAACCACCACCGCCGGAAAGCGCTGACGAAATGCCGCCACCCACTGTGGTGCCAGATGAAAACTGGAAAGCCCAAAGCCTAAGGCCAGACGCCCGGTTTCCCCCTTCACCACCTGCAACGCATACAGATGAAACTGCTCGTGTTGGGTCAATAACTCCAGCGCTCTGGGGAACAGCGCGGCACCGTTGGCAGTCAGCCGTGCCCCCTGGCGGCCCCGCTCGAACAGCCGGGTACCCAGTTGCAACTCGATAGCTTGAATTTGCTTGCTCAACGCGGGCTGGGTGATACACAGCCGCTCGGCGGCCAGGTGATAGCGCCCCAGTTCAGCCAGCGCGACAAAGGCACGTAATTGACGATTATCCATTCCATTAGGTTATCAAAAGAGGATTTTAATTGATTATACAGTAATCGATGCGGCTGCTGTAATTAGCGAACAAAACCCCCCACAGGAGCTTGCTATGACCACGACCCTTCGTGCTGCGTCGGTACAATTTCAACACCGCGCCAATGACAAGAACTACAATCTCGGCGTTATGGAAGACTTTATCACCCAGGCCGCCGCCGACAACGTACAGGTCCTCGCCTTCCCGGAAATGTGCATTACCGGTTACTGGCACGTACGCCACCTGGCCGACAGCGAAATCACTGCACTGGCTGAACCTATCGCCACCAGCCCCTCACTGGCGCGCATCCGCCCGCTGGCAGAGCGGTATCGAATGGCCATCGGCGTTGGGCTGATTGAGCTGGGTGAAGATGGCCAACTGTACAACGCTTATGCGGTTTGTCTGCCGGATGGCCAAACCCATATTCACCGCAAGCTCCATCCTTTTGAGCATGCGCTGATCGCAAAAGGCGATAGTTATACCGTGTTTGACACACCTTGGGGCGTACGTATGGGGATCCTCATCTGCTGGGACAACAACCTGGTGGAGAACGCACGTGCCACCACGCTGCTGGGTGCCGATATCCTGTTCGCCCCTCACCAGACCGGTGGGACAAATTCACGCAGCCCGCACGGCATGAAGCCGATACCGCTGACGCTATGGCAGCAACGTAAAGAAAATCCGGCGGCGATCGAAGAGGCTTTTCGCGGCGACACTGGCCGCGGTTGGCTACTGCGCTGGCTGCCTTCTCGCGCCCATGATAATGGCCTGTTTATTTTGTTCAGCAACGGTGTGGGGCGAGATGATGATGAGGTGCGCACCGGCAATGCCATGCTGCTGGACCCTTATGGCCGCATCCTGTCAGAGACCTGGACAGCGCAGGACGCCATGGTTACCGCCGATCTGGATCTGAGCTTAATCCCCATGAGCAGCGGGAGGCGTTGGATCCATGGCCGTCGGCCAGAGCTTTATGGGCTGCTTACCGAGCCGCAAGGATATGAGCGCGATCCCCGTACGGCGCGTTTTTCATTGCAACCGACCACGGTATTGGGCAAGCCAAATACATCGATAGATTAAATATAGAGTCGGATGTGGGTTACCGGCAAAAAAAATCCGCCCCTAAAAGGCGGATTTTCATTGGGCATGACCAACAAGGTCACACGCTCATGCCCGAAGGCATGGGGAAATCTTAGAAGCGGTAACCTACGCCCACGTTCCAGGTGCCAACGTCAACGCTGCGGATACGGCTCTGCTCGTAACCCACGTCCAGAGCAACCTGCTGCATTGGGTTGAACTGCAGACCAGCACCATAGCTGAAGCCATAGTCGCTGTTGCTGTTGTTGTTGCTACCGTCTTGAGCGTTGGAGGTAAATTTACCATAGCCCACACCGATCACACCGTAGATGCTCGCCCAATCGTTGAAACGATAAGCAGGGCCGGCAGTGATGGAGTCGTATTGTGCTTTGTTGTAGAAGCCGTCTCCAGAGTTATTCTTTTCCAGATGGGTGAAAGAACCGATCACACCCAGTGGGCTGTTGTCGTACTCGTAACGGTACTTCAGGTTGAAACCGTCGGCTTTGTTAACAACGCCTTGGAAATCGCCCTGGGCATAGCCAGCGGATACGGTGCTCTCACCAGCAAATGCGGTACCTGCTGTTACGGCCAATACACAAGCTGCTACTGCGGAAAGACATGCAATTTTTTTCATAACCACCTCAAACGCGTTTTATTATAAAAGTGCTTCAATTTCTCATACATTGAAAATATAGCAAAAATTAGCGTGAAACTCTGCCTTTAAATGAGTGTCTAAATCTTTGTATCGTGTAACAGAAGATTTCAAGAACACTATAGCATACTAATTTTCCTGTATTTTTCGCGAATTATACTCCTTTTTGTGACGCTAATCACCTATCCGAGTTCCAGAATACTCTTAAAAAAAGAGCACTTATTGGTTACTCGAACCAAGTTGGCGCATATTTTTGACAGATTCAACCCGGCCCCCCGTTTTTCGCCAACACCTTGCTGTCAATTCCTTTACACTGTGCAACACCTGTACTCAATACCTTCCCAGACGATGGGGAGTTCCATAAGGCCAGAAAGGATGTCTTCGTCTGTAACCACTAAAGCGTCTTCCACGCTGGTGCCCGTGTGTTTACTGATCATTGCAATGATCTCGATCCAGAGCGGGGCTTCATTAGCCAAAAGCCTGTTCCCGCTGGTCGGTGCCGAAGGCATCACCACGCTGCGCCTGAGCATCGGTACGCTGATCCTGTTTATCATTTTCCGTCCGTGGCGTATGCGCTTCGCCGCCGGTAGCCGGTTGCCATTGCTGATCTATGGTCTGTCACTGGGAGCGATGAACTACCTGTTTTATCTTTCTTTACGCACGGTGCCACTCGGTATTGCGGTGGCGCTGGAGTTTACCGGCCCGCTGGCGGTGGCGATGTTCTCTTCCCGCCGCCCGATCGATTTCATCTGGGTAGCGCTGGCCATTGCCGGTTTGTGGTTCCTGCTGCCGCTTGGCCACGATATGGGCAGTATCGATCCCGTGGGAGCAGCCTGTGCGTTGGGTGCCGGTGCCTGTTGGGCGATATACATTATTTTCGGCCAGAAGGCCGGGGGAGATCACGGGCCGGGCACCGTAGCCGTGGGATCGTTGATCGCCGCCATCGTGTTCTGCCCGATCGGTGCCTGGCAAGCTGGCAGTGCGCTGTTAAACGTGGATATTCTACCGGTGGCTTTGGCCGTCGCGGTGCTGTCTACCGCGTTGCCATACTCGTTGGAAATTATCGCCTTACCCAAGATCCCCGCCCGTACCTTTGGCACGCTGATGAGTCTGGAACCGGCAATGGCCGCCCTTTCCGGCATGATCTTCCTCAACGAACATCTTAACCAAACGCAATGGTTGGCATTGGCCGCCATCATTACCGCTTCCATGGGGGCTACGTTAACCATCAAACCCAAACCAAAGGTTGAAAGCCTCTCGTAAGCCCGCTGGCGTCTGGCGGCAAGTCCCCGGCGCCACGCTCAAAAGGTTGCATGATTGCAAGCCAGTTAACTTTTTTCCTGAACAATAATAGACATACTCGCAGCAGGTCTTTTTTTATTAGGGAGAATCAGGATGATCTACGGCAGTTTGTACAACCCCCGCTTCGGACGTGGCCTCTCACCCGCTTTAGCCAATATCCTCAATACCGTGCGTCAGTATGATTTGCCTGGCCTGCCGTTAGGGCGGCATGAAATCGATGGCGATCGAGTGTTTATGAACGTGATGGAACTGATGACAGAACCGGCGGAAAGCAAACGCGCCGAACTCCATCAGGAGTACCTGGATATCCAGATCCTGATCGGCGGCGAAGAGCGGATCGATTTTGGCCTGCCAGACAGTTGGGAAAGCGGCGATCTTTACGATGAAAGCAAAGATCTGCAATGGCTGGATATCAAACGCAGCCCGCAGACCCTGAACCTGACGCCGGGCATGTACGTGATCTTCTTCCCATTGGAGCCGCACAAACCCGGCTGCCAGATCACTGAGCCAAAAAATATCAAGAAAGTGGTGGTGAAAGTCCACTACGAACTGCTGCTTTGACGCCAAAGAGCCGGTCGCTTGACCGGCTCCCCCTTCACCAGACGCTATTCCACCGCAATTGGAGTCTCGACCAGTTTAACTTCTCGGTCACCTTGCAGCGTTTTTATCTTGTTTTGGTACTCTTTTACTTGTTCAGCATTTTTCAGCAACGTGTAAGTCAGCTCGAAATCGGTACTCTTCCCAGGCTGTAATTGTTTGATTCGCCCCTGCTCACGTTCGATTTTTACCGGATACGCATAGCTGGTCCCTGGCTCAATCCCGGTAACATAGCCCTGACGTTCCGTGTCAGTGTTTTTCCACAGCGTCAAAACCGGCAACTGATGGGTATCAAAACCAATCGCAACACCCCGATCCCCTTTCTTGTTGTTCATCATCGCCAGGGTTTTTCCTTGCGAATCACTGTAAGGCACGATATTGAACACCATCTCATCGAAGCCTTTGGTTGGCCCCTGGTAAGTATGCCAATCTTTCAAACCGCCCTTGGCATAATCATTAAACGGCGAAATCTCTTTGATTGCCGCACTGAACACGGCCCCCTCTTCCAGCAACGGCTTACCGAAGTTACTGTGATAAATAATCTGATAGTCACGAGGATAATCAGCACGATTGGTTAAACGATCGTGAACCGTAAACTGTTGAGTGCCGGGAACGTAACGCAGCTCAGTCCAGGTTTCCAGATTACTTTTCTTGAAGGTATTTTCTTTCAGCAGGCCGCGGATACGGACTTCATAAGGCGCTTTTTCAGCAATATCTACCACCACCTTGGAAGCCGGGGTATTTCCTGCACGGCCATGTAACGTATACAACGTGCCGTTTTCTACCCCCGGGTGCCCGGTCCATTCGTAGCCGCAGCGCACCATCATTTCGTTAAAACCGTCAAGCCAACCCACCCCGTTGCGACTCTCCAAGTTGATATAAGCCGGATTGACCACCTCGGTCACCGGTGAATCCCACCCCAACCTTACGCCCGAACCGTTGACATGCAGAATATCCATACCACGCGTTGGGCTAAGGGCGATGGTCAACCCATCACTGGTTAGGGTAAGGACTTTCGATCCCTCTTGCTTGCCACCGTGCAAGACTTGCTGTTGCAGGCTGAAACGCGGGCCGGGAATATTCAGCTGTGAGCTGTCAATCCGCCAGTTGCCAAGTTCAATACCGTTCTCACTGTCGGTCAATACGATAGCTTGAGCACTGGCATACCCAGAAATCAAAGAGATAGCGAGCGAAAGTACAGTAAGCTTTTTCATTTATTGTTCCTTCCTGGTTAGCTGAATGGTTTTAGCAAAACCATCACAAACTAAGTTCTTAGCCCGTTTTAAAATGCGATGAGGGTCACTTTTTCAACAATCAGGATGGAAATAACAAAAATTGCGTGACATACAGCAAGAAAAATTATGAATGATGTATTCTAGCTGACAAATTAATCAGATTAAGATCATGTTTTAGCTGAAGCAGCTTCAGCCAAAAGAGAAAATCATGCCTAACGAACATGAAAAGCTGAATCGAATAAAGCTTCCTAGCAGATGCTAGCCAGAAAAGCCGCTGTTTCCGCCGGAGAGCGCAGTTGGATAAAGCGGATAGAATGATTGGCTGCGTCCTGCTGGTCTGCCAGATACTTTATACGATTCTTGCGGTAGGTTTTGATGGTCCACAAGATGATCGACTCACGGCTAAAGAAAGAGCGGCGAAAGCTCTCACAATTGCCGGTGCCGGGCCAGAGCTCAGTCTTGTGCCAAGCCCGCACCGATGCGCGACGAACGGCCTGCCACAGCGTGCGACAGAATCCGTAATCAACCCAGACAACCCAGTCAACGTCCCGCCATTTCACGGCTTTGGTCCGGGTATAGTTGCCATCCAATACCCACCCTGCACGGGCCGATACCAGCGCCTGTCCGACCAGATGCAAGAACTCGTCATCTGAGGCATTTTGCCAGTTTGGCCGCCAGTAAAGCTTATCCATCTCGATATAGGGTACGGCCAGCTTTTGCGCCAATTGGCGGGCAACGGTGCTTTTACCGCTGCCGCTGGTGCCCACCACGTTAATTTTCATGCTTTGCGTCGATATCCATTTTAACTGACTTATAGACATCTTATATTACAATAGGTCTGCTGCATTTCACTCATCAGGGTTTAGAGAATTAACCTTAAATGTCAGTCTATGCTCAGATCCAATAAAACTTCTGACACTCTCCGCATCGGGTAATGCTGATAAAGCTCCTTTTTGTGTAGTCGCCAGCGCACCACAGGCGCTGGCTTGCGTTAGCGCTAATTTCAATTGTTCAAAATCAAGCAAACCATTTCCAATAGAGATATTTGCCAACAGCCCAGCGATAAAGGCATCTCCTGCCCCCGTCGTATCTAAACTTTTCACCTTGTACGAGTCTACGTGTATGGCCAGCTCTTGCCATAAGACAATAGCCCCTTGGATACCACGGGTGACAATTTTAAGGCTAGAAGGAAATCGCTTAACTCTTTCCAACGCTTTTTCATAATGAGTCGTACCGGTTATCCAGTATAATTCTTCCTCTGAGAGTTTTAAAATATCTGACTGATGAGCAAATTGAGTTACCGTTGCCAGCATCTCCTGTGGATTCCCCCACATTTTCTCCCGCAGATTGACATCAAAGCTCAAGATGCCACCGCGTTGCTTTATTAAACTTATCGCCTTGACCAAGGTCTCCCGGCTCTGCTTGGCAACCAGAGCCAACGAACAAAAGTGCAATATATCATCATCAAAATCGGGTAGATTTTTAGAGGATAAAAACTGGTCGGCAGAAGGATTTACCAGAAATGTAAAACTGCGATCGCCATCATTCCCCAGCGCTACCAGCACGGTACTGGTATGATATTGCTCATCAAATTGTATATGCTGCGTTTCGACTCCCTCTGAATAGAGTGTTTGCTGGAGAAAGTGGCCAAATGGGTCATCACCGACTCTGCCAATAAAACCACAATCACATCCCAAACGAGCTGCACCCACAGCAACATTTAACGGCGCACCACCAGCGCAAGCTTTATATTGCATATCTGGCTGAGGTAATAAATCGATTACCGCATCGCCAACTGTCCACAGTTTCATAGTGTTTCCTTAACCCCCCAATTTTAGAATAAATATTTGAAGCGCACCCTCATGCCATAGCGCATATCGGTGTCACCTGGATTTATTGTCGAAGCATCCAGCCAGGAAGCATAAGCCCCTAGGTAGGTATTAAAGTTTGGCATATCCATAATATTCGGCAGTTGCCAGGAAGTATGAATGGTGTGGATATCGTAGTTTCCTGGTGCCAGGATCGCGCAATCGCCGTCGCATTCAGCATTCACACTGTCCATATTGAATCGGTCGATTTTATTATGCGCGTAGATATAGCCCAGCTCAACGCGGTGCCATAGCGCATTGATACCTGCGCTGAAGTTCTTTTCATCCGTCGCATCAAGATATGCGGTGCTCAGGTTCACCACCGCCCCGTTCTGCGCATCGGTTTTCAGCGTGTTCCAGCTCATGGTCATACCGTAGCCGGTACGCCTGGACTGGTCGACCCAAAGGCCCTGCTGATTCTGATAGCCGTAGGCATTATTAACAAGGTTGCTCTCCAGCGCTGCAGCCACCGACCACTCTCCGGATTGCCACGCGGCTACAGGGCGCACGTAAACCACGTTTTTACGGCTATCCAGCGCGTTGCCGTGATAGTTCTGATCGACAAACAGCGAACTACCGTCCTCCACCAGCGTATTCACTTCAAAATACCAGTTATCAAGTGTTTTACTGAGCAGGAAGTTGCCTCCGCTGCTGCTGCGCCCGCGCCCCTCTTTCATCATGTAAATGTAACCGTAGCCGTCGGAATACAGGTCGTTGGCCGTATTACCAGAATATTCAATAAAGGTATCCTGATTAAGCGGAAACATATCAAAGGCCTCAAAACGACCCATTTTAATCTTCCAGTCATCCTGCTGGCCGAAGAAAAATGCCGCGTCATCAAGATTCATTTTACCATTCATATCCGCAAGCGGCTGTACGCTGAAACCGGCATATTTCCCATTCGACCCTTTACGTAATCCATCAAAGCCAAGCAGGATACGCCCGTTAATATCCCAGCGCTCTTTATCGCCCGGCGCCCAGTTTTTATTAGCACTGGTTTTCAACGAGGTCAGACTGCCGGTACGGCTAGCGCCATCCATATTAAACTCAACGTCACCATAGAATTTTAATTCACCATAGTCATTAAGCTGTAATGCCGGCTTGGTTGGCGTCGCGTTGGCCATCGTTACCGGTGTATCCTGCCGTTTCAGCGCACGAATCTCCGTTTCCGCACGGACGGCCCGCTGCTCGGTCTCTTTCAGTCGCTGTTCCAGGTGCGCCAAACGCTCCTCGATAGATTGAGGTGCTTGGGCGTTCGCGCAAGCGCTTGCTAAAAACGTGAGCAAACATCCGACCCGGATTTTTTTTACATGTAAACCATCATTATTTTTCATCGTTAATCCATTATTATTTAATTTATATTTATGGGTGAAACTCGATGATGACGACAACAACAATTACTCCCGTCACACCAAACGGGTTATTAAAATATTTAAATCCTATGAATTGAAGAATTCGGGATGCGGTACAAGTGTGCACAAGAATTTGTTTTCCACATCCCTTGCATATGAAAATAGATTATTCGAGCTGCCAGGCCCCCGCCTCGGATATGGAGGCCGAACCGCTCCAGGCAAATAGCATTAGCTCACGGCGCGCTGCGTCCGGGTAAATACGACTGCTGAGGCACGCTTCGCCATCATTGGCAAAAACTTCCACTGAAGAGCTATCAAAGAACAACCGCAGTTTCAGCGATGCTCCGGCGGTCAACGGTACGCTTCGTACTCCGCACAGGCCATACTGCGGATAACGGCGCTCCAGAACCAGACGCTGCATCTGCGCATCAACATAAACGCGCAGACCGTCGCCGAAGCTGATGCCGTACTGTTCTGCGTTGCTGTTAGCACAATCCCAATTTAGGATCACCTCCATCGCTTCGCAGTTTTCCACCATCGTGGTCTGCTGATTTTTCAACGTACTCACTGGCCATGGGAACCATGCGCCGCGCAGACCTTCAACCTCTCTGGCCGGGCGTATTTGCAGACGGTTATCTGCGCCGAGGCTCAGCTCTCGCGGAAGAGAGAGCATTCCCGCCCAGCCATCTTGCTGTTCGGGCAACGGCGATTCCCACATATCCAGCCAGCCGATAACGATGCGACGGCCATCGGGAGTCAGGAAGCTTTGCGGTGCATAAAAATCATGACCGTGGTCGATTTCAATAAACTCGCTTTTGCGAACAAACGGCTGCCCCGGCTGCCATTCGCCAAGCAGATAGCCGCTCTGGAACAGATTACGGTTGTTGAAACCCTCAGCCGCCATCCCCTGAGGAGAAAACATCAGTATGCGTTTATCCTCGAGGGTGAAGAAGTCCGGGCACTCCCACATATAGCCCATCTCTTTTTCCGCCTCATCAAGAACTCCGGCATCGTGCCACTGATGCAGGTCTGCAGAGCGATACAGGCGCACCTGGCCGGTCTCGCCATCGCGAGCGCCGACGATCATGTACCAGCTATCCCCTTCACGCCACACCTTCGGATCGCGGAAATGGTGCAGGCCCGGCGGAGTATCCACCACGATCCCCTGACGCTCGAAGCAGACCCCGTCGCGGCTAGTCGCAAGACACTGCACTTGATAAAGGTTAGCCTCATCGCTGGCGTCGCCATGGAATTTATGCCCGGTATAAATCAACGCCAGGGTGTCGCCATCAACCACCGCCGAGCCAGAGAAACAGCCGTCTTTATCTTCCGGGCCTTCCGGGGCCAGCGCGACCGGCAGATGCTCCCAATGAACCAGATCTTTACTGCGCGCATGGCCCCAATGCATCGGCCCCCACTGCGTGGAATAAGGATGATGCTGGTAAAAAGCGTGATACCAACCGTCAAACCAGACCAGGCCGTTAGGATCGTTAATCCAGCCCGCGCGTGCGGCAAGATGGTAGCGTGGATACCAACGCAAGTTCAGCGTTTCACATTTAGCCTGCAGCTCCTGTTCAGCCTTGGATATTGAATACGTCATATTCTTTACTCTTTTCAATCATATAGCAGAAGGTTGCGACATCAGAGGATCTGAAGATAACTTACTGGAGCGCAACAGGAAGATGGAGATAAAGGTGGTGCAGAACACCAGTAGTCCCATGATCAGATAAGACTGGGCAAAGCCGTATTTTTCGTAGCTATAGCCTGCCAGCGGCGACAGTACCGAAGCGATAACCGAACTGGTACAGGCGAACCCCACCAGGTAGAGCGTGGCAGACAGGCGTTTGTCGAAATTCAAGCTGTTGTATTTGAAGATAGCGACCAGTAGGATCGGCAGCTCTACCGCGTGTAACAGTTTAGTGACGGAAATCAGCAGCGGCCCTTCCACCAGCCCGGAGGCCACCATACGTAACGCCATCACCATCCCGGCGAAAATCAGGCCATTTTTCGCGCCGATGCGGTTCACCAACCACGGGGCACAGAACATCCCGGCGGCTTCGAGGAACACCTGGAACGAGTTAAGATAACCGTACATGGCGTTGCCTTCCTGCAACGTGGCGAATTGTGAAGAGAAGTAAACCGGGAACTGCTGATCGTAAACGCCGTAAATACAGGTACCGATGACGAAAAATACCAGCGCCCAGAAGCGCGGTAACGTCAGCAGACGCAGCACGTCATCCAGCTTCACTTTGCCACCGGACACCGCCTCCTGCATCGCGTGCGGGGCAGAAGACACCCGCAACCGTGCCAGCAGGATAAAGAACACCAGCCCGGCACAGCTGGAGACCGCGAAGTTGAGTTTCGGGTTGATGTTAAACAGGAGCCCTGCGAAGAACGTCGCCACTGCCCAACCCAGCGATCCCCACATCCGCGCCTTGCCGAATTCGAACTGGCTCTGGCGCGCCACGCGTTCGGTATACGATTCCAGCACGCCGATACCGCCGTTGAAGGTTATACCGATATAGATCCCACCGAAGAGGCTTCCGAGCAATATATTGATTTGTAACAGATAACTAAACAGCAAATAGGCAGGCCCGGAAAGGATTAACAGCCCGGTAAGGGTCCAGAGCAGGTTTTTACGCAGGCCGAGTTTATCCTGGATAAAGCCGTAGAAGATTTGCGCCAGTAGCGCGGAGACGGACAACACCGCGTAGATAATACCGGTATCTCCGGCTTTGAGCCCCACTTCCTGGTGCAACCAGATAGAGAGTAAAGAGCCAGTAGAGGACCAGGACACGAAAAAGAAGAACAGTAATGCACTGAGTAGTGGGTAGCTATGAGAGTGATGCGCTTTCATTATGGCATTCTCGTATTGGAGTAATGCCAGCATGGTAACGTTAACAAATAAAAAAACGCTTGTCGTTTTGCTGAGATTCATGATGTTAATCACAAAAGTTAACGTTAACATTAAAAAAGTGAGATCGAGATCAAAAATTACTCGCTACGGTTCTTTCGCTTTCTACGACAGAATAGCCGCTGAACCTTTTACATCAGTAACTTCGTCGTATAGCCTGTTACCTGAAAGTAATGACGGGAGTAATAGATATGGCATCTCTGAAGGATGTGGCGAAACTGGCCAATGTGTCGCTCATGACGGTCTCCCGCGCGCTCAATAGCCCGGAAAGGCTAAAGCCTGAGACCCTGGCACGCGTGCAGATCGCCATCAATGAGACCAATTACGTTCCCGATTTGTCAGCGAAAAAAATACGCGGTGCTCATGCTACGCCGAATACTATCGGGGTGCTGGCTCTCGATACTGTTACCACACCATTCTCGGTGGAAATCACTCTGTCGATCGAAGAGACCGCCCGGGCGTATGGCTGGAACAGTTTCGTGGTAAATATGTTCTCTGACGATAACCCAGATACCATTGTCGACCTTCTGCTTTCACACCGGCCAGACGGCATCATCTACACCACCATGGGGCTACGTCAGGTGCCGCTGCCGCCCAAACTGCTCACCCTCCCGTGCGTGCTGGCCAACTGTGAAAGTTTGCACGATCCGGTAGCCAGCTACATTCCAGACGACGAACAAGGTCAGTTCGAGGCGGTGCAGGCTCTGCTCGCGGCAGGTAATCGTCAACCACTCTGCCTGCATCTGCCAAAACACCATCTTGCCACCTTGCGCCGCCGTCAGGGATTGGAGCGCGCCTGCCGGCAAGCAGGTATCAACCCTGACGCCCTCATGCATGTCTATATGGAGCATGGCGATGAGCACTACCGTGATATCCCAGCCATTGTGTTAGCGCATATCAAGCAGGGTAATCCGATGTTCGACTCAATCATTTGCGGTAACGATCGTATCGCCTTTATGGTCTATCAGACGCTACTGGCGCAGGGCCTTCGCATCCCGCAAGATGTGGCAGTCGTGGGTTACGACAATATGGTTGGCATTGGTGAGCTATTCTTACCGCCGCTCTCGACGGTACAACTACCGCATTACGAAATAGGTCGCCATGCTGCGCTGCATATTATCCAGGGCAAAACGCAGACCGATACGGTCAAAATACCTGCGCCCTTGCTCAACAGAGACTCGATCCATATCAAGCTGTGATTGTACAAAAAGAGTTACGGCGCACACCTTAGGGATAATTGGCTATCAATATGAATTAATGGAAAAAACAAGCCCTATTTCAACACTCAGAAACACCCTGCAATAATTACGCATTGAAATATCCCTTCAATCGGTGTCTATTATTAGTGGGGGATCTCAACCCTTATCCTCTAAAAGCTTAAAAAACGTTTCTTATCAACACCTCACGAATCATAAAATATGCCATACGCCTTTATGATAAAAATATCCAGCGGTTATTACCTATTTATTTAATCGCCCTTTTCGCCCTGCAAAATAAATTTAAGCTGCTATAATTTCTCCCGTAACAAAATAGGATTACACCCATCAAGAAGAGGATATCTATATGAGTACCGCTAAACTGGTGAAATCGAAATCTTCTGACCTGTTGTACACCCGTAATGACGTGGATGAGCAAACCAAGCAGGCCGTCATCAAGGCGCTGAACCATCAGGTTGTGCAGTTCATCGATCTGTCGTTGATCACCAAGCAGGCGCATTGGAACATGCGTGGTGCCAATTTTATTGCCGTGCATGAAATGCTCGACGGCTTCCGCACCGCCATCACCGACCATCAAGATACTTTTGCAGAACGTGTCGTACAGCTCGGTGGCGTTGCGCTGGGTACGGTACAGGTGGTGAATGACAAAACCCCGCTGAAAAGCTATCCGACCAATATTCACAGCGTGCAAGATCACCTGAAAGCGCTGGCCGATCGTTATGCAGCCGTCGCCAACGACATCCGCCAAGCCATCACGGAAGTGCCGGATGAAGACACCGCTGACATGTTCACCGCCGCATCGCGCGATCTGGACAAATTCCTGTGGTTTATCGAATCCAATATCGAGTAAAGCCAGGCATCTTGGCGGCGAAACAACAGGTTGTGGGCCTTGCCCCAGCCTGTTTTTTTATCTGTAAGCCGAGTGGTATAAAAAACAGGCTGGATTACACTGAATATGATCCAAGCAAGATTGCAAGCATTCACAGGTTCAATAGTGAGGTGGGCATGGCAGGCGGATGGACAGCAGACGGCGCGGTGCAGGATCAAATCGACTCAACGGTAGATGATGCCGTGCAACGTGCTCGTCAGGCGCTCGGCCATGGCGAAAGCGAGCACTATTGCCAGGAATGTGGCACAGAGATCCCCGAAGCCCGGCGTCTGGCGCTGCAAGGGGTGCGCTACTGTGTTAACTGCCAGACTGAAATGGATAAAAAGCAAGCTTCCAGTAGCCTGTTCAATCGCCGGGGCAGCAAAGACAGCCAGCTGCGTTAACCCTACTTCCCTTCCAAACACGCCAGTTTGCACCAAATGAAATCTGACTATAGCTATAAAGTTAGAGTTAGTTATCATTATTGATCGATAATTGTTAATTATCGGTTGTTTCCCGGCTATTGTTTAGTTGATGATAGCTCAGTTGCACCACGGCGGTCGCGATGCACCATTTTGGTGCCCGCTGGTGGTGCATAAAAATTATAATTGGCTATCCAAACCCAACATCATAACGCAACCCCTTGTTTTTATAATGATTGCAAACTTGGCACGATTCTTCCATAGCACAAAATGCAACATAAAAAATGGGTAATCCGCAACCTGTACAGGAATTCCTCTCATGAAGTCTATTTTTAAAGTTTCCCTGGCCGCACTTTCCCTGGCCTTCGCCGTTAGCTCTCACGCAGCAGACAAGCTGGTTGTCGCCACGGACACCGCTTTCGTGCCGTTTGAATTCAAACAAGGTGACCAATACGTCGGTTTCGATATCGACTTGTGGGCGGCGATTGCCAAAGAGCTGAAGCTGGATTACACCCTGAAGCCAATGGACTTTAGCGGTATCATTCCTGCGCTGCAAACCAAGAACGTCGATCTGGCGCTGGCAGGTATCACCATTACCGACGAACGCAAAAAAGCGATCGAATTTTCCGACGGCTACTACAAAAGCGGCCTGCTGGTGATGGTTAATGCTGACAACAACAGTGTAAAAGGCATCCAGGATCTGGATGGCAAAGTGGTGGCAGTGAAGAGCGGCACTGGCTCGGTGGATTACGCCAAGCAGCACATCAAGACCAAAGATCTGCGTCAGTTCCCGAACATCGACAACGCCTATATGGAACTGGGCACCAAGCGTGCTGACGCTGTGCTGCACGATACGCCAAACATCCTTTACTTCATCAAAACCGCGGGCGCTGGCAAGTTCAAAACCGTAGGCGAATCCATTGAAGCCCAGCAGTATGGCATCGCCTTCCCGAAAGGCAGTGACGAACTGCGTGAAAAGGTCAACGGCGCGCTGAAAACTCTGCGCGACAACGGGACTTACAACGAAATCTACAAAAAATGGTTTGGTACCGAACCTAAGTAATTGATGAAGTTAATAAGCCAATAAGTTATTAGTTAAGCACAGGGGAGGTGTACCCGCCCCCTGTGCTTTGTTGTTTATTGATCCCCTTGCTTGGATCACCGGGAGATAACGCTATGCAATTCGACTGGAGCGCCATTTGGCCCGCCATCCCAATTTTGTTAGAAGGCGCCAAGATGACCCTGTGGATTTCGGTCCTCGGTCTGATTGGCGGCCTGATCATCGGACTGGTTGCCGGTTTCGCACGTACCTATGGCGGCTGGATCGCCAACCATGTGGCACTGGTATTCATTGAAGTGATCCGCGGTACGCCGATTGTGGTACAGGTGATGTTTATCTACTTTGCCCTGCCCATGGCCTTTAGCGATTTCCGCATCGATCCTTTCACCGCCGCCGTGGTCACCATCATGATCAACTCGGGCGCCTATATCGCGGAAATTACCCGTGGCGCGGTGTTGTCGATCCACAGCGGTTTCCGTGAGGCCGGGCTAGCACTGGGGCTGTCGCGCCGCGAAACCATCCGCTATGTGATCATGCCGTTGGCTCTGCGCCGTATGCTGCCGCCGTTGGGTAACCAATGGATCATCAGCATCAAGGATACTTCGCTGTTCATCGTGATCGGGGTAGCGGAACTGACCCGTCAAGGGCAGGAAATTATTGCCGGTAACTTCCGCGCGCTGGAGATCTGGAGCGCCGTAGCGGTGATTTACCTGATTATTACCCTGATGCTTAGCTTCGTGCTGCGTCGTCTGGAAAGAAGGATGAAAATCCTGTGATTGAATTTAAAAACGTCTCCAAGCACTTCGGCCAGACCCAGGTGCTGCACAATATCGACCTGAACATCAAACAGGGTGAAGTGGTAGTGATTATCGGGCCTTCTGGCTCCGGTAAGTCAACTCTGCTGCGCTGCATCAACAAGCTGGAAGAGATCACCAGTGGTGAACTGGTCGTAGACGGCCTGAAGGTGAACGATCCTAAGGTTGACGACCGCCTTATCCGTCAGGAAGCCGGTATGGTGTTCCAGCAGTTCTACCTGTTCCCGCACCTGACTGCGCTGGAAAACGTGGCCTTTGGCCCGATCCGCGTACGGGGCATGAAGAAGGCAGAAGCCGAGAAGCATGCGCGCGTTCTGTTGGCCAAGGTAGGTCTGGCCGAACGAGCTCACCACTACCCTTCCGAGCTTTCCGGTGGACAGCAACAGCGTGTCGCTATCGCCCGGGCGTTAGCAGTGAAGCCTAAAATGATGCTGTTCGATGAGCCCACCTCGGCGCTCGATCCGGAATTACGTCACGAAGTGCTGAAAGTGATGCAGGATTTGGCCGAAGAAGGCATGACGATGGTGATCGTGACTCACGAAGTCGGCTTTGCCGAAAAAGTGGCCTCACGCCTGATCTTTATCGACAAAGGCCGGATCGCCGAAGATGGCAACCCTCATGACCTGATCAACAACCCGCCAAGCCCACGCCTGCGCGAGTTCTTACAGCACGTTTCCTGAAGCGATAATAAAAAGCCCCGCAAGGGGCTTTTTATTGATGACAATGTTGCTCAATGACGTGTTCGACCTAAGAGGCGCTGGATGCTGCGTTCGTTTAACCGCCTCAGATACAGAACCTCAGTGGATCACATCACCCTGTTTGACCGAGGTAAACGCCTGCATCAGCTTGACCACGTCCTGCATACCCACATTAACCTGATTGATTACCTCCCCGGCATCCTTGGCTAGCGCCACGCCGCCGCCCGCCTGTTCCACGCAGGTCACCATCTTGTTGATAGCCGCCGTTACCCCCTGCTGAATGGTTTTGGTAACTTGCTCAATCTCGCTGGCCGCCTTACGGGACTGTTCGGCCAAGGTACGCACCTCATTAGCCACTACCGAGAAACCGCGCCCATGCTCACCCGCATGCGCCGCTTCGATCGAGGCGTTAATCGCCAGTAGATTGGTCTGGGCGGCAATTTTGCGGATCGCCTCAACCATATTGCCAATCTGTTGCGAACAGCGCCCCAAGTCGCTGACCACGTCTGAAGTCTGCCGCGCGGCCACCTCTACCTGCTGCATGCCCTGCACCGCCTGCTGAACAATGATCGCCCCTTGAGCAGCGGTTTTATCGGTCCCCATGGAGAGATGGTGAACATTTCGCACCATTTCCTCTTCATGCTGCTGTTGGAAAGTCTGGCGGGTGATGTCCTGGGCAATTTTCACCACCTTTAATACCCGCCCTTCATTGTCGATGATTGGGTTATAGCTGGCCTCCAGCCATACCCGCTCCCCACGCCAGTTGAGGCGTTCGAAACGCCCGGTCAAAAACTCCCCCTGGGCCAGCCGTTGCCAGTGCTGATGATACTCGTCAGAATCGGCGAACTCCGGCGTACAAAGTATGCTGTGTGCCTGGCCGCGTGCCTCTTCCAGCCGATAGCCCATCAGATCGAGCATATTGTCGTTGGCATCCAGGATAATGCCGGTTGGCGAGAAGGTGATCATCGCCATTGAGCGATTCAGCGCCGTTAACAGGCTCTGATGCTCCTGGGCCTGAGTGATACGGCTGGTCACCTCGCTGGCGATCTTGATAATCTCCACCACCTGACCGTGCTTATTTAACACCGGGGTATAAGTTCCCTGCAGCCAGACCACTTCACCGCCCTTGCGAATACGCCTGATATTATCGGTAATGGCTTCGCCGCTATTTAACCTTTGCCAATGCCGCTGATAGGCCGGGCTGGCGGCATAGTTTTGATCGCAGAAAATACGATGATGCTGACCAATGACTTCCTGGCGCTCAAACCCCATAGTTTGCAAGAACAGATCGTTGGCACGTAATACGGTGCCGTCGGGTTTAAATACGATCATCGCTACCGCATCTTCAATGGCGTCCAATTCGGCACGCCACGGGCTGCTGGACTGACGGAGGTTTAAAAACATCGGGTAAATCCTTCTGGCAGATGGAGTTAACGGCAAGCACTCTCTATTTTTCTGCATTTCTTGCTCGCCAGTAAGCGCGCTATCGCCCTGAATATTGCGCACGACAATACTCCAGATTAACTGGATAAAAACGGTTATTAAGCTAGGTAATTATTGTTTTTTTAACTAATGAGCAGCGTGGGAATTTATTAACAATATTGAGGATAACGCAAGCCAGACAGAATGAAAGGAACGACAGAATAAATAATCGTTGCCGGCAAGATCGCCGGCAACGGTCGGGTAATTACTGCCAGCGTTCTGCCGCCCAGGCGGCTTGCTGCTCGGCATCAAGGAAGGTCCAGGCCACAAAGCGGCTAATCTTCTGCCCCTGTGCCATTTCGATGGTGCGCACCTCTGCGGCCCCGGCCTGCTTGAGCGCATAATAAATCGCAGGCAGCGTGGTGTTTTTAGAGATCAGCGAGGTGAACCACAGGCAGTTCTTGGCTTTGCCGACGCTCTCTTCCACCATCTTGCGAACAAAGGCCTCTTCGCCTCCTTCGCACCACAGTTCGTTGTTCTTGCCACCGAAGTTCTGCACCGGCTTTTCTGCCACCGCCCCTTTGCCCAACTTATGCAACTTGAGGCGGGTGCTGGCGCGCGCTTCCTGCTCGGAACCGTGGAACGGCGGGTTACACAAGGTGGCATCAAAGCGCTCGGCAACGCCGATAATGCCGTTAAAGATACACTCCTGCTGCTTCTGCTGGCGCAGGCGCACGGTATTTTTTAACGTCGGATTCATTGCCACGATCATCTTGGCGGCCCCCAGCGAGACCGGATCGGTTTCCGAGCCGGTAAAGCGCCAGCCATATTCGCGCTGGCCGATGATAGGGTAAATACAGTTGGCCCCCACGCCGATATCCAGGATCGCCACGCCTTTACCCCGCGGGATCTCGCCGCCGTTGCTGGTCGCCAGCAGATCGGCCAGGTGATGCAGATAGTCAGCACGCCCTGGGATCGGTGGGCAGAGATAGTCGGCCGGGATATCCCAATGTTCGATGCCATAAAAGTGCATCAGCAAGGCACGGTTGAGCATTTTCACCGCGGCAGGATCGGCGAAATCCACCGAGATATCGCCCCAGGCGTTGGGCTTCACAAAGGGTTCCAGTCCCGGACAGGTGGCGATCAAGGTAGGGAAATCATAGCGTGAGCGATGGCGATTGCGCGGATGCAGGCCGCTTTTCTGCTGCGGGAAACTTTTCTTTTTTTCCACCGTGACGGGCTCTCTGAAAGGGTTTTCTGGCGCGTAAGATAGCATAAAGCCCGGCGAGGCGCTTGCCGCTGAGGTGAAATGCGCCAAAATGGTAGGATTACGGGACCGGTGCAACGCCCCTCACCCCAAACCTCTCCCCAAGGAGAAGGGACCGATCGGGTTAACTTGAAGTTAGAGTGACTCACCTTAGATGAGGGGGGTGATCGATGAGACTACTTCTTTACTTCCAAACGAGCAGGGGCGATCAGCTCCCTCTCCCTGTGGGAGAGGAGACCGATCGGGTTGACTTGAAGTTAGAGTGACTCATCTTAGATGAGGGGGGTGATCGATGAGACTACTTCTTTACTTCCAAACGAGCAGGGGCGATCAGCTCCCTCTCCCTGTGGGAGAGGGTTGGGGTGAGGGGACAAGCTGGCTGCGCTGTGCCCAGTACGCCAGCAGGTGCAGGCTGGCAGAATAGTAATCCTCATCCGGTGCCAAGCGATCTTTCAGCGGCCCCCGATCTCCCACCGTCAGATCCCTGACCGCCCTCATTCCCGGGCTTTGATTATACTCGGCGCGCTGGCCGCCAAGCACATCCAGCCAGGCCGGTGTCGCCCGGCGATCAAAGCCGCGCCAAAAGCTGGCAAAGGGGCTTAGTGACAGGCTGTCGGCCTTGTCCCAATAGAGATAGAGCGGAACCCGCACCGCATCAAAACCAAATCGCGGCGCCCAGTCGCTGGCCGGAGTCATTTGCCCATTGGCCTGTAGTGTGACCCAGTCGCTGGGTAGATGCTGTTTGCCAAAGCGCATTCTGCTGACCATGGTCATGCTATCGTCGATAAGCTTTTTCCACGCCGGCAAATGGCTTTCTTGGTAAAATGCGTGCCAGGCGGGAAAGACAAAATAGGAAGGATTAACGATCACCGAACCGTTCTGCCTGAAACCGCTAGCGCCAGGCAACATCACCCGATAACCGGCATAGTCGATGACGGTATGTTTGAGCAGAGCTTGCTGTATCTGCGCCGAGGAAGCCAGATAGGCAGGCACATTCCAGCGTTTCCCCGCCTTCAACAAGGCCCAGGCAATTAGGATATCGCCATCGGTGGCATTGTTTTTATCGGCTATCGGCACCGCCTTCCCCGGTTCATAGCGCCAGGAAAACAGGCCGATATCCTGGCGATACAAAGTGTTGTGGGTCCATCGCCAAAGATTGTCAAACGCGGGACGGTCGTCATTGTAGACCGCCAACAGCATGGCAAACCCTTGCCCTTCGGTATGGCTGACGTTGTTATTGCCGGTATCGACAATCCGTCCGTCAGCTAATAGAAAACGCTGTTTGTATTGCGCCCAACCGCTGTCGGCAGCCTGAGCACCAAGGGACAACACCAACCCCAGCCAAAGCAGGAGTACGCGGAGCCTACCAAACCTGCTTTTCGCCATCATGTTTACCTGCGTTGCTCGTTTCTATAGCAAAAGACCAGAGTGTTATCCTTGGCCGGGCTGCACCAGCGTAGGGAAACATGCGCCTCACCGCCCTGAGCCAGCAGCCAGGCGTCATAGGCCCCCTCGAGCACCGTGGCAAAAGAGAGTGCCCAGACGTCTTCGTTGGCCGGATCGGCACTGTGCGGGTAGGCATAATGGGTCAGGATCATCTGTTCGCCATTGGCCTCAATCTGCACCCTGCCCCAGTCAAACTGACGTAGTAAGGCATTGAGAGCATCCTCCAACTCTCCCACCGTTTCCGCCTCCGGCAATGGCAGCTTCTTCGCCAGGTTACTCCCCATCAAACGCAGAAAGTCGCAGCTGTCCGCATCATCAGCAGAAGCCAGAATGCCGGAGAACACCACTTCGATCAGATCCTGCCAACCCGCCTTAAACTGACGCTGGCGATAATAATCAAGCTCATACCCGGTAGTGTTAATATCTTGCATGGTTATTTTCCATCTAACAGATATTTAAAATAGAGCAAAGCCGTGCTCTCGGAATAGCTGCCGAAAGTGTCATAACCCAACTGCCCCCCAACCAACACGCTTGGCGTGACCTTATAAGTCCCCCCCGCCTTCAGGCTGTAGCCAATGCCACTCTTGTCCTCGCTGGCATATCTGGCCTCTTTGCCGTAACCCTGGCTGACCAGGCTTTCCAACTGAGACTGAAGAGCCGGATCGTTCGGGTAATACAGGCTTTCCTGATTGTTATAGGTCTGATAACCCACGTTGCCGCTCAGAATATAGGTGAAGTTATCCTGCTTTTTGGTGTACTCCACCGGCAGCGAGATGCTGAGATAATCCTGCGGGCTGAAGTAGCCCCCTTGACCGTAGCTGAAGTAACTGAGGTTTTTGTCAAAATCCATATAGTTGACGTTAACGCCCACCTTCAGCTCGCTATCATCATCCTTATAAGGGCGGATGTAGGCTCCTAGAATGCCGGTCACGCTATGGTTATCCGCCACGTTATCACCCACGTAGCTGTAATAACCCGCGCCACCGTAAGCTCCGAGCACGCCATCATCGTATCCAAGATTTACTCCGCCGCCGTTCTTGGTCACCGCCCCCCATTTCTTGCCGGTGATGGTATCTTCGGTCCCGACATAGGAGAGCAGGCTATCTTTTACCGCGCGACGTTCAAGCGTCATATCCAGCGTTGAGTGTTCGGTCAGCTTGGGTGACCATTTCACGCCACCCACTATCGAACTGATGCCGCTGCCCATTGGCGTACTGCCCACGTCCAGCTTATAGCTGTCACCGCTTAGTGCCAACGCCAGTTCTACCCCGGTATCTTGCTGCTGCCCCGGTGAGTCGGCATAGATATCGTTAGGGCCAAAGGTCTTCGGCTGTGTCACCAGGCCAGCCAGCGTCTGCCTTTCGTTATAGGCCTGATCCTGCGCCACCGTGGCAGCGGCACACTCTGGCGAAGTGGCGTCAATAGAACACAGGCTATCGCGGGTGGCATGCAGTTGCTGATAACGCAGATCGGCGGCCTGTGCGGCAGCAATCGAGGTCTGAGAGGCAACGACGGAGGCCTGAGTCGCAGCCTCGATAGCCCTGGCCTGTTGCAGCGCACCGGTACCAAAGCGGCTGTTGGCGCTGTCGGATGGTGTACCGGATTTCAGCATCACCGGTGTCACATCAACACTGAGCCTGCCATTATCGAACGGCATGCCTGACAGGGTGATTGGGCTTCTCACTTCCGTGATATTACTCAGGCCGTTTTCACCACTGCTGTTATCACGCAATGAAATATTCCCCTGAACCCAGGTGGCGGTCTTGTCCTGCACCTCGTCCATCAGCTTATCAATCTGCTGCAAGGTCGGGTTTTTCACTACCTCCGCAGGAGCGCGCGCGTAACCTGGGGCTGCAACTTGCCAAGGCAGCACCTCACCGTAAGCCGAGGAAGAGGTATTCACGCTCGACGATGCCGTGCTCTGCGCGGCAAACGGATTATCCGCCAGCCGCAAACCGCCAATCACTGCAGGCCCCCCGCCTGGCGCACCGCTTACGCCATTGACTCGGTTTTTCGCCTCGCGCAGAAACACCATCGCCTGTGGATAGTTACCGTCCGCTTGAGCCACGCGCGCCGCCAGCAGCAACTGATCCGGCGTTTTAAGCGCAGGCAAGCCGCGCAGCAACTGTTTGGCTCGATCGACATCGCCATCGGACAATGCGACCCCGACGGCACCTTCGCGCGCCCCTTGGTTCAGGCTGTCACGACTGAGCAGGTAGTTGTAAACCTGCCCGGCCTCTTTGTTCATATTGCCAGATTGATAGAGACGCCCCATCGCCAGCATGATATCGGTATTTTGCGGATCGTTTTGCAACGCGCCGATCAGCTTGTCATACGCGGCGCTATACTGCCCCTGCAAACGCAGTTTATCCGCCTCATTGATCACGCTGCCGTTGCGCAGTTGGCCAATCTCGCGGGTTGAACTGCGCGCCCGCAACGCCGGGTTATTCAGCCAGGCATCGGCTTCCTGGCTTAACCCGGCCTGATTGAGCACCGCTATCTGGGCCGCGTAATCCCCCGCATTGCCTTTGACTCCCAAACGCATGTTGTCACGCACCAGTTGGACCGCCGTTGAGGTATCCCCCACCGTCATCAAATCTTTTGCCAGCTCCCCAAGGGCCGCGGGTTCAGTCGGAGGCTTCTGCGCCAACTGCCGCAAGATGACCGCCGCGCTGGCCGTGTTACCCTGGCGAAGATAACTTTCTGCACTGGCCCGCTGCTGGTTGGCCGACGCAGTGGCCACCAGAGCCCGCATGCTGCTGTTCTGCCTCCCTTGCGGGATACGCGCCATCAGGGTGGAAACGTTCAGCCAGTCGTTACGTTCTGAAGCAAACAGCGCTGCCGCGTACAGGCTATCTGGCGAAGCACCAACCTGCATCAGCGGAGAGATCAAGGTTTGCGCCTGCAACTCTTGCCCCTGTTTGTTCAGGATGCGTGCCATATCCAGCCGTACCCAAACGTTCGAAGGCTGCTTTTCCAGCGCCTGTTGCAAGATCATCATCGCACGCTGCGGATCGCCATTCTGCATGGCGGCCTCGGCCTGCCTGCGCTGAGGATCAACATTCACCCCCGCCACCGCCTGCTGGACTTTAGGCCGTTGATCGGCTGGGATAGTTTGCAGTATCTGCGCAGCTTGCGGGCCTTTGTCACGCTGTTGCTGCAACAAATAATACAGCCCCAGCCTGGCATCATTATTCTGCGGATTTTGCGCCAGCAAGCCGCGATACATCTGCTCGGAGGCAGTGAAATCCCCTTTCTTACGAGCCAGATCGGCCCGGAACAGCGTCGCCGCGTTGCCTTTATCCCCTGTAGCACGGCTCAGGGGCGCACTGATCGCCAAGGCTTCATCCAATTGGCCTGCGTTGGCAGCCTGCTTGGCTTTGTCCAATGTCGCGTAAAACGCCGCTTCCTGAGCCAACGCCCCCCACTGCGCACTCTGTGGGCCGCCCTGTTTTGCCGCCTGGGTGAGGTAGTTTTCTGCCTGCGCGAAGTTTCCGCTGCGCATCGCCGTAAATCCCATCCCGGCCAGGGCATCCGCATCATTCGGGTTGCTGGCCAAGATAGCGGCAAACTGATCCTTGGCGCTGCCCAGATCCCCTTTATTCAGTTCGGAGAAGCCAACGCCTTTGGCCGAGCCGGCAATATTCTGCTGATAATAGGCCGCCACGGCCTTGTCTGCCGGATGCCGTTGCTGATAGGCATCATACAGCGGCTTGTCAGCCGGTTGCGGTGCCAACCACAGCAGCGCCTGTTTCAACGCCTGATCGGCCTCATTATTGTTCGGAGCCATCGCCGCCAACATATCGATCCCCTCACGACGGGTCGATTCCTGATAGGTCAGCACCTTGCCCAGCACCACGCGGGTTTGCGTGTCATTGGGTTGCATAGCCAGCCGCTGCTTGAGGCCATCAATCGCCTCCTGCCTGCCCGCAGGTGAACCTGCCAAAGTGAGGTAATACTCATTGGCAAGGCTATCGATCGGTGTCTTGCCGTTGAACACCGTCTGATAAGCCGCAGCAGCCTGGGCAAACTCCCCTTTCGCCGCCAACTGCCGGGCCTGCGCCAACAGACTTTTGGAGACCGACGGAGCCGCTTCGGTGCTGCTCAACGCCTGGAGGCGAGGATCATTGGGCGCGATAGCGCTCAGTTTTTTACGCCAGATTTCGGCCTTGGCCTTATCCCCGCTCTGCATGGCATACAGAGATAGCAGATACATCGCCTCGGCGTTGTTCTCGTCGATCAGCAGGACTTTCTGCAACGCCCCCTGGGCCAGTTCGTCATGCGATTTGTCATGCCAGTAAGCCGCCTGTTGAAACAGGGCTTTCAGCGCGGGGTTATTGTCATCCGCCAACGCCGACACCGAAAAAATCGTCAGCCCAGCCAGAGAGACCCAATACAATTTCTTTTTCAGCAATAGGTTCATTGGCGGCTCCTGTCTAGCTTCTGGTCGAGACGTGTTTTAACTTTCATCTTCTGCATCTCTCCCCAGGCGTTTGGTGGCGTGCTTGCGTAGCAAAATATACAGCCCCAGCCCCAACACCACGGAAATCCCCAACACGGTCAGGGATAAAAGCACCACATGTTTACTGGCATACCAGATAAAGATCAGATACCAGGGCAGCTCCCCACTCGGGAACTGTTCGCCAACCTGGAAGCTGCGTACGCCGTTCTGATCGGTGATCACCGCCAGATCGCCACGCACTCCGGCGTTGATCTGGGCCAATTTCAGATCGCCATAGATCTTGTTCAGGTCATCGTCAGAAGAGGCGCTGGCCACCACCACCACCCGTTGCGGATCCCAACTGGACCGGAAACTGAAAAATCCACGCCAGTCCGTCAATGAGGAGAGATAACGATCGGCATCGATGCCTTGGGTCCGCCAGTTACCTTTCAGGTAGGACTGCAGTTTTTCCAACGTAGACTGCGCCTTGACCGCCAACCCGCCGCTATCGTTTAGCGTAAAAGGCACCTGTTGCAACAGCCGCTGATAGAAAGTGCTCTGAGCCAGTGAGGCGACCACCAGCACATCCTTGCCCTTGAAGTCGTCCAACTCGTTCTCGTTGCCTCGTAGGCCAAAGCGGATATCCACATTGCCAATCGAGCTGCCGGTAGCCGCGCCTGAGCGAGCGGTCAGGTTCAACAGCGCGCGGACTTCGTTGTCCGTGGGTTTTTCCGCCATTAACAGCACGGTTTGCGAGAAGTCCGCCAGCTTGGAGAATGGGAAGGAGGCCCCAACGAAATAAGAGAGGTTAGGCAACTCGGTGAAATGATAGGTATCGCTCAGATCAATATACGAGTTGGGCCCGATATGGCTCTTGAGAGTGTTGCTATCCGTCGGATCGCAGGAAGCGCCGTTTTTCGGCACGATAGAAAAATAAAGCTCCAGCATGTTGTCGCCGTAAATCAGATACGGTGGCAGGGCCAAGGCGTATTGTTCCTGGCGAATATCGCCGCCAAACTGGTGCCACAGCAGTTCCAGCAATCCGCGCTTGTTCACCGAAAGGTTACGCAGGAAGGTGCCGTTCAGCGTGGCACTGAGCTGGGATTTATTCTCATCGATCCAGTTGTCGGTGGGGAAACGGTAGTTGATTTGCAGCGGGACGTTTCTGCCATCCCACATAAACAGGTCCGGGGCGGCACGGAAAGCAACGCGCACCGCGTCATGGTAAACGCCGGTGACGGTCAGTTCCTCATTACTGGCCACCAGCTTGTCAAAGCTGACCGGCTTGCTGGTATCGATCCAGCGCGGGGCGTCGTAGGGCTGGCGCAGCGGAATAGTCACCGGCTTCACCGCCAGCAACGCGGTTTTCTCCGGCAACGGCTGGCTGACCAGACGATAGGCTGCCTGGCGCATCTCGGTGGCGTTACGCCCCATCACCAGCAACAGCTTGTAAACCGGGTTCAGCGGATTATCAATCATCTGAATGGTCGGGCCATCGGCCTGTGGCAGAGTCAACTGGCCAATCTGCTCGCCGGGGCGCGCAAAGATAATGCCGTTCTGTTCGGGCAAGCTATCCTGCAATACCTGAAAGTTCAAGTTATTATGGCGCGTGACCTTCCCCAGATAAGAGCTGACGATAGCGGAGGCTACCACGTCTTCCGGCCGTTTTTCCTGGCCGAAGATCACGTCCACCAAGGTGGGTTGCATGGTCTGAGGATCAAAGAACGGATTGGGGAAACGGCCGAGGTTCGGGCTGATATTCAGCACCTGGTTTTCCAGATGTAACTGGCTGGTTGGCAGCACCTTGAGCCAATATTTATTGGCCGCCCCCTTTTCGCACAGCATGGCCGCATTGCTGCCATTGCCAATGCTGAAACTCAGGTTGTTGCGCGCTACGATCATGGCGGCCGGGATCGGTACCTGCAAACTGACCTTGCCTTCATGCAATTGATTCAGCTTCTGGGTGCTCAAGGGTTGCCCATTGAGCATCAGTTGCAGCTCGGTATCGGTTCCTATCAGGGCCGGGGAAATGTCGAGATCCAGCACCAGATTGCCGTCCGTTACCACCCAGTCCGAGGGTAAAGTAAAGGTGAAGCCGGACTGCTGTTGCCAGTTGCTCAACGTCAATCCTGTGGTTTGCCCCATATCGCCCACGCTGAGCGTGGAAGCGAGCGACTGATTGAAGACGGTAACCGGTGGCGTAGCGATATCAAGCGGAGCAGTTTGCTCAACACTGCCCGGCACTGCACCCGCTGGGGGAGCATCTGTTGGACGCGGCAAGGTTGGAAAACCTGGCATCTCGACACCATCGCTGGCATGTGACGGCGCAGGCTGCGGATCGGCTGCAAGGGCAAGACCAGAAAGCCCCATCCCCAACATCAGGCCGCTGACCAGAGCAATGAGCGTAGATCGGCCTGTTGGCAACTTGGTTTTCACCCGGCTCATAGGGCTTGTTCCTTATCCCGCTTTAGTTCAGGCCGCTTCTGCTGCTTTTTGGCCCGACGATCGCGCCAGGAAAAATAGAAAAACTCGAAAATACAGCGCAGGACGCCCAACAACGAACGCAGTGGCCGATCCTGTGGGAAAGGTTTGGTCTGGATCCAGGCATCTGCCCGCGCCAATACTACCCGCACCAGCTCCCGTCGTTTCTCAATCGGCATCTCTTTGAACATTAACCGGGTCACCGACTTGTCGACATCGATCAACTCTACTGGGAAACAGACGGCCCCAGACTTGAGCGATATTTCCACCTCTTCGATCGGATCGTTGAGGAAGCGCTCGTCCGGCGTTTTCAATTTGACCCCACCCATCGAAAGATCCAGGGTTTCGGTACGCATCGCCGCGCCACTGGCAAAGTACAGCACTGCAGGCAAGGAGGCATCGATACGGATGGTTTTTCGCACCTGGCGAGTTTCCCGCGCTACGGCAATGGCGGCCAGCAGGATAATCATGCTGAAACTGGCCCAGGCAATATTAAGCCAAATAACCTGCGGGTTAGCACCATAGTGATCCGGCATCACCAGGCGGATCACGCCCCAGGCGGTACCGATTAGCAGCAAGGACACGGCGATAATATGCGGCCGGACAATATGGGAGTCGAAATAGTTAACATCCAGCAACGCGCCTTTATCCGTCACGTTAAACTTGCCGTGTTTTGGCGAGATCATCGTCAACAGGGTCGGTATCACCAGGTGGAAACACATCACCGTCTCATAGATTTCCCCCCAGAACGAATAGCGATAGCGTCCGTTGGCTCTGGAGTTGATATAGATCGACATCACCAGATGCGGTAACACATAGGCGAAAATCAGCCCGGCGGAGGAGGCGATGATATTGAGGTTGAACAGCAGATAAACCAGCGGTGCCACGCAGAATATCACCCTGGGTAAGCCGTACTGGAAATGCAGCATGGCGTTCAGATAGCATAAACGCTGCTGCCAGGTCAGGCCGCGCCCCAACAAGGGATTATCCACCCGGAAGATCTGCGTCATACCGCGCGCCCAGCGGGTACGTTGGATCACGTGCAGCCCCAAGCGTTCGGTGGCCAGCCCGGCGGCCAATGGCAACGCCAGGAATGCCGTGTTCCAGCCTCGACGCTGCATCTTCAAGGCGGTGTGGGCATCTTCGGTCACGGTTTCTACCGCAAAACCGCCCACCTCCTCCAGCGCCGAACGGCGGATCACGGCACAGGAGCCGCAGAAGAAGGTGGCATTCCAGTTATCATTACCCTGTTGCACCGGCCCATAGAACAGTGCGCCTTCGTTAGGGACTTTGCTCGCCTCTGACAGGTTGCGTTCAAACGGATCCGGCGAATAGAAATAGTGCGGGGTCTGGATCAACGCCAGGCGCTCATCCACCAGGAAGCTGCCGACCGTCGCCTGCAAGAAGGCGCGGGTTGCCACGTGATCGCAGTCAAACACGGTGATCAATTCACCCTGAGTCACTTTCATCGCGTTATTCAGATTGCCCGCTTTGGCATGGTGGTTATTGTTGCGGGTAATATAGCCTACGCCCGCATCGGCACAGAATACGGCAAACTCATTACGTTTGCCGTCATCCAGCACGTAGATTTTCATCTTGTCTTTCGGGTAGTCAATGCACTGCGCCGCCAGGATGGTGTCGCGCACCACGTCCATACTTTCGTTGTAAGTAGGAATATAGACATCTACCGTTGGCCATAGCGACGTGTCGTCGGGCAGCGGTTCAATAGTGCGTTTTAATGACCAGGTAGTCTGAATATAACCAAACAGCAATATCACCAGGGCATACAGCTCGGTGATAAACAGGGCAATACCCAACACCGCCTCCAGGGTACTGTTGAAATGCAGGGTTTCTGTCGCGCGCCAGTAGATGTAACGTAATGACATCAGGGTCGACATCACAATCATTACCAGGGTAACTTTTTTGCTTTTACTCACCCCTAAAATAAACACGATCGCTATGCAGATCAGGCCAAAGATATACTGATTATCACTGCTCATGGGGGCAATGATAATCAACAGCATAAAAGGTAAGGCCAACAGCAGTAAGAAATAAAAGAGTATTTTATTCATAACTAACCAGACAATCCTTACGAAGAGCCATAAATAGACGTAGTATGATGATACGTACCATCTCCAACACTAAGCCCTAAAATTACTGCGACCTTTTTACTGATCTGCTCAATATCAAATGCAGCAGCCGACACCGGGCTAATATCCATGATCGCCCGTTGCGATGCGTTGGCCTCTGGGACACACTCATCGCGGTGAATGGTTCCTAGCAGTTTGTCTTGCAACCGATGTTCGAAGAATTGCGTCACGTCCCTGCTCAACGTACGCCGCATGTCACTCTGGTTTACCACATAATACTCGCCAACTTCATTGCTGGCAGGCGCACTCATAAACTTATGCTGCTCAATAGTGGGTAATAAACTGAGCGATGCGGTATCGGCCAGCAATACCATAATGCGCATGTCCGCAGCGGCCTGCATGGCCTGCACTGCCGCATTGCGCCCCGGCGGCATATCGGCGATCACCACCATGCCTGGGATCTTCAGCACCGAACTCAGGCCACGTTGAATGAACATTGGCTCATTGAGCAGATTGTCATCGAACTGAAGGCGCTGCTCATCAGTGACGTCGCCGTAAGGTAAAACGAACAGGTTCGGCCCAACTTTAAGAATAAACTGACTCCAATCGGATAAAATTGCCGACTGGGCAACAAAACCTCGGTTATCGGCAATAGGCACGCCAAAATGCAGCCTTAACGCATTCTGCGTGTCGAAGTCGACAACCAACACCTTACTGCCGCTACGGGCCAATGCATAAGCCAGATTAGCAGTAACCGTGGTTTTCCCTACCCCTCCTTTCGGAGAACAAACACAGACTAACGGCATGAGGCAATAGACTCTAAAAGTGGTTTGAGTAATGTATTACGACCAGCGTCCATCACTTCACCGGCAGAGGACGTTTTCTTGCTGAACATCTGCTTAAAACGTTGGTTCTCTGGTTGCGGAGCGGACGGCGGAGCGCTTGCAGGGGAATGAAAAGGGTTACCCTGAGCAAGAACGTCACGCGGGCTTTCCGGCTGGGCGGTTTTAGTGAGTTTAGGCTCCACCGGCGGAGCAAAACGATCAAAATTATGAGGAATGTGGCCGGGCAAGGCGGTATTTTCTGTTATCACCGCCTTGGGTTGTGCAGGCGGTTCGAACCCTAAAGGTGCACTGGAAGAGAGATCCGTACTATTGATCGGCGTTGGCTGCGAGCTGCTGGCAGTAATACCACCATTGCCTGCTACCTGTTCAACAATAGACCAGCGTTGTGAGGCCGATGCCACATCTGCACGAGGAAATTCTTTATAATCAAGCCCTTTGAGATTGGTCTTATCTTTGAATCCTTGGACATCATCATATTTACTCATAATCCAGACCTATAAGCTTACACTTGGCACTGTATGAATACATACAAATCACGAATGTAAAATAACGTGATCTATAACCCAAATACACAATGGAAAACCGTCTATGTATTTTAAGCGCTTCTCTTCTTATGGTTTAGATAGAGTAGCTTACAAGTCCTTTTTTACAACCAAGACGGAGCAAACCTCCGCAATCGATGGAAAATCATGCAAGACCCCAAAGCTGATGGGCTGAGTGTAATCTACTTCTTTAAAGTTATACACTGAGTTTTAAACGCTTTTACCCCGTCTTATCACATAACCCACCAACTTATGCCATAATTTAAGTGGTTAGTAATATATAGTCTGGTAATTGAGATTTTTTTACTAAAAATAACCAACACAACAGTGATAAATACTTGGGGCAAAGGTATTCGCCCCTGATAATAGAAGGTAATAAGGCAGACTATCGCAGCCTGATCAGCCCCTGCTCCAATGTCTCCACTTGGCCGGTAGCGACCAGGCAGCAGGCAACCTGCCGAGCGATCGGCTCGGGAATGGCGACCTCACCAGCCAGACAGCGTTCCGTCCATCGCGCCGTTGTTGCGGCGTCCTTGGCGGCAGGCACCTCAGCTAACGCATCCTGTTCTGGCCGTTCCAACAAAATCTGCTGCTGACCCCCGACGATATAGTGGATTTTTGGACAGCGTTGCGGATTGGCGTAAGCCTCCCCTTCGGTGCCATGCATCAATAATCCCCGCGCACCGATCTGGCAGAAAAATGAGGCAACACGCTCGACGTATTCCGGATGAGAAACGCTGGCGATGCGCAGCACGTCCTGCTCACCAAACGGCGTCGCCAATTTTGCCAGCGTGTGGGCGCTGTTACGCACGCCCATTCTCCAGCGCAAACCAAGCTGATTTTCCAACGCTGGCGCAAGCGCCGACACCGGGATAAACACCGCATTTCCGCCGTCCAAACGCCGTTGAGCAGCCTGAGGATCTTCAGACCACTGCACCCCAAGTTCACGGAAAATCTCTGCGCTGGTGACGCGCGTGCTGTCGTTCACTACGCCGTGAACTACTACCGGTAGCCCAACTTTGGCCAACAACAATGCCAGTAACGGCGTCAGGTTGGCCTGTTTACGAGCGCCGTTGTAACTGGGTAGCACCACCGGCATCGGGCGCCCCTTCGGGGGTTGCAGCCGCATGACCTGCTGTTGCATCGCCTGATAGAAGCCAAGCATCTCCTCCTCGGCTTCCCCCTTGATTCTCATGGCGATCAGGATGGCTCCCAACTCCAGAGGTGGCACGGCATCGGACAGCATCGCCTGATAGAGCTCAAAAGCCGTTTGCCGATCCAGATCGCGCGCATGGTTCTTGCCACGGCCTATTTCTTTGATAATTTTGCTGTAATCCATCGCTCGCTCCGCTGATTCGGTTTGCAATAAGCATACCTTATCCGCGACGGCGCTCAACCTCATCGGCAAGTTGCTGTTGGCAATCGTCACCGGCTCGCAGGCCGTCAATCACCCCGTCGATATCGGCAGCGCTGCGGTTCTGGCTCATTTTCCATTTCCCTTCACGCCGGGTGACGGCGATTTCGATGCCGACAATGCCTTTGATATTGGCGGCAATATACTCCGCTGGCGCATCGTCAACACGCCAAGGTTGCGGCTGATTGCCTTCATGCACCGCCGTCAGTTCCGTTAGCAGTTGGCGCAGCCAAGCGCTATCTTGCGTGACCGTTGGCGTCCCCCACATGTGGACGGCAGCATAGTTCCAGGTCGGCACGGCTTTGCCGGTGCGCCGCTTGGTTTCATACCATCCCGGCGAGATATAGCCCTCAGCCCCCTGAAACACCACCAGGCATTCTTGCCCGGCTTGCAGCAACGACCAATGTGGGTTGCCTCGCGACAGATGCGCCCTGAGCGTCACCTGCCCTTGATCATCGGTATCAATAAGAAAGGGGATCGGATCTGCTACCAAACCCTGTGGCCCCTGGCTAACGATCAGCCCCAGAGGATTGGCGCGCACCAAGGCTATCTGGGCGTCTAAATCGTCTTCACGGAATGACTCTAGTTGATACATGGCTTAAGTTTTCCTTGTGGATTGGGGCTTGCTGGACATAGCGAGATTTACCCACCCTAGCGGAATAAGATAGTATCCATAAACATACAATGGAATGATGTATTCCCCATCAAACATGGAATGAAAAATGGAAATCTATCTCACTCTGGCCGCGATCGCCGTGGTGCTGATCTGGTCCGTGATGACTTATAACCGCTTTATCACCCTGCGCCGTTTCAAAGACGAAGCCTGGAGCGGTATAGCGGTGCAGCTCAAACGCCGCCACGATCTGGCCCCCAACCTGTTGACCCTGGTGAAGCGCTACACTCTGCATGAGAAAGAGCTGTTTGAAACCCTCTCGCGCCAGCGCAGCGACCTGGTTGGCAACACCCCTCAGGTTGCCGAGAGTGAAAAAGAGTTTTCTGGTGCTTTGAGCCGCATTTTTGCGCTGGCAGAAGCCTACCCGGAACTGAAAGCCAACCAAAACTTTCTCTCCCTGCAACAATCTCTGGCAGAGATCGAAGAACAACTGCAAATGGCACGCCGCTATTTCAACGGTACGGTGCGCGATTTCAATATTCTGGTGGAGTCGTTCCCCAGTTTAATCCTGGCCCGGCTGTTTAATTTTAAAGCGGATGCGTTCTTCGAACTCGAAGATCCCGAGGAAGCTAAAGTTCCACGGATGGACTAGCACGATGGCTGCAATATCAGGTTTGTTAGTGCGCGTATTATGGGTGTTATCGCTATTGATGACAGCAGCCGCGCCGGCTACGGCTGATGATATCGCCGTTGGGGCAGCCCCCGTTGCCGAGGCTCCCGACAGAGAGGCTGTGCCAGCAAGTGCTCCCCGTTGGGTACGTGCCTATGAGCATATTCTCTCATTTGATACCCATGCGCACTTTAACCCAGACGGCAGCATGGAAATGCGGGAAAACATCAAGGTGCTGTCTTTAGGGCAAGAGATACGCCGTGGGATTTTCCGCACCCTGCCGCTCACCTGGAACCGCCAGGACGGCAAGATTTTCAGCGTCGATTATCAGATCAAAGAAGTATTGCGCGACGGCGTTGCCGAACCCTATAGCCTGGATAAAACATCAAAGACGCTGACAGTGCGTATTGGTAGTGCCGAGCACATCTTGCAACCGGCGATTTATAACTACCAGATCCGCTATCAGGTCAGTAACCACTTCAGCCGTTTCCCCGAGTGGGACGAACTCTACTGGAACGTCACGGGGAACGATTGGGCCTATCCAATCACCAAGGCCAGCTTCCAACTGGAGCTGCCGGACGCCAGTAATTATCTGGATAACGAAGGTAGAGACTCCCGGCTGCGTTCCATCGATGTCTATACCGGAACGCTGGGCGCAAAAGAGCACAACGCCAGCATACTTCCCGACGGAGGAGTGCAAACCACGCAACCGCTGGACCACGGCGAAGGATTGACCGTTGTCTACACCTGGCCACGCGATATTCTGGCCGGTGCCGCTGCCCCGCAAGCATCTTCACCGTTGGTGCACCTGCTGTTACCCACGCTGGCAACCAGTGCGATCTGGATACCTGTGCTGCTGCTCGCGGTCTATTGTTTGTGGTGGTGGCGTAACAACGTGACCGCAATTGGCTTGAAGATGCCGCCGGTTGTGCCGCTATATACGATGCCTACCACCCTGTCGCCAGGCTATCTGCGGTTTATTACCCAGCGTAAGTACGACGACGTGGCTTTCAGCAGCGATTTGCTGGAGCTGGTCGCCAAACGTGGCGCAGCGATCACGCTTAAAGCGAGCAAATCCACAGGCCCGTGGTTTTCCAGGTTTCAATCGGCGGATGAACAATGGTTATCGTACCAACCAGATGACAATAACAAGCGCTTGACCACCAGCGATAAGCAGTTACTTGGCCTGCTGTTTAGCGGCAGTCGCAAAAATATCAACCTCGGCCTGGCCTATCAGCGACCAATGCAAAATGCTCGTAAATGGTTGGAAAAACGCAGTGAAGACCAGCGTGAGAAATTATTCAACAAATGGGGTAAACCGGTGCGCCGCGCAGTCTATATCATGCTGCTGATCCCGGTGATCTGCGGGGCGTTGTTTAATCTCGGCGCGGCAGTAATCACCATTCCTGCCCTGATTTTCCTGCTGTTCGGGATCTTGCTGCTCTCTTTACCGTTGAGATTTTTATTGAGCCCGAGAAAAACCTGGAATACTTTTGGGTTCATCCCCTTGGTTATTGCTCTTCTATTTGGCCCGTTAACCACCTTTGGCGGTGGCGCTTTCTTATTTGGCATGTTGCCCCTGACGCAGTTTCCAGCCGGGTATATTGGCGCGCTGCTGGCCGCCATTCTGCTATGCATAGCTTTTGGCTGGATGATCCCGCGATACACCCAACGGGGGCTGAATGATTTGGCCACTGCGCAAGGGCTGAAACTGTATCTGGGTACGGCCGAGAGAAATCGCTATCAAGCACTTTACCCACCCGATCAATTGGTTGCCCATTTTGAAAGCCTGTTACCGGCGGCGCTAGCGCTCGGCGTGGGCAAGACCTGGGCCAATACCTTTGCCGAATACCTCAGTAAATCCGGGGCTATGTCGGAAGCCTTTGTCGACGCAGACTGGCAGCGCGTGAATCGCTTTAGTCGTTCCTGTACCGCATCGTCTATGGCGACACCCAGCAGCAGTTCAAGCTCCGGTTCAAGTTCATCAGGCTCCAGCTCCAGCGGTTCTGGATCGTCCGGCGGTGGCTCATCGGGTGGGGGTTCCGGCGGCGGCGGCGGTGGGGGCTGGTAAATAGTAACGCAGCGCCGGGCAAACCGGCGCAATAATGCGTTAACAGCCCCTGCCTAACTGCCGGTGGGTAAAGAGCAGCAGAACCAAAGCAACCAGCATCGCCAACAGGTTATAGCCCATAGCACCAGCAAAGGCTCTGGCATAGTGCTGTGGCTCTGCCCCCCCGGCCAGCAGCGGAACAAAGAACATGCCGCTGGCCGCTATCCCCAAAGCACCGCCTACCTGCTGCACTGTAGACACCAAACCTGCTGCCATACCTGCCTGATGCTCCTTCGCCAGACCAAGCACCCAATTAAGCAATGGCGTCATACTCAATGCCTGACCAAAACCCAAAATCATCAGGCCGGGTAACAGTTGTAACGGATGGCTGAACGCACGTCCCCATAGCACCTGCACCACCTGCAATATCATGCCACTGGCGTAGACCACCACCCCACCAGCCAACACAATATTCCCCCAGCGTTGCACCCAGCCCGGAGCCAAAAAGGAGGCCAGCATAAAGGCGGCGCTGGCCGGAGCGAACAGGCAACCCGCCTGGAACGGCGTCAGCCCTATTCCGGCCTGTAACAGTAGGGCAAAACAGAGGAAGAATGAGGATGCGGTGGAGTAAATCGCCAGCACAATTACCGTGCCGCGGGCAAAGTGACCTTGGCGAAATAGGGCCAGATCGAGAACCGCATCACCGGAGTGACGGGCAAGTTGCCGTTCCCAACGCACAAACCAAGCTAACAGCCCCACTGCCAGCACCATCGTCGGCGCAATCCACCAAGGCCAGTGACGCGATGGGCCTTCCAGTAACGGGAACAGTAACAGCAGCAAACCGCCAGCGGCCAGCAGCAGACCTTTAGCATCGAGCCGCTGGGCCTGCGCCAGTCTGGACTCAGGAATGCGTCGCGCCGCCAACGCCGCCAGCACGCCAATCGGCAGGTTGATCAGAAAGATCATGCGCCAACTGCTGCCCAGAATATTGGCCTCGATAATCAAACCGCCCAACACCTGGCCACAAATCGCCGCCAACCCAAGCGTCATCCCCAAACGAGCAAAGGCTCGCCGCCGCTGCTCTTCGCCATATAGCACACGCAATAAGGCATAAATTTGCGGAAACAGCAGCGCTGCCGCTGCACCTTGCAAAAACCGGGCAACAATCAGGACCCACAGCGACCCCGCCAGACCGCAAAGCATCGAGGTCAACGCAAAAGCCAACATACCGTAGCTAAACATACGCCGCCGACCGAAACGATCCCCCAATCGCCCACCGGCAATCAGTAAAATACCAAAAGCCAGTTCATAACCGGCGATAATCAACCCAACCCCGGCAAAGCTGGCGTTGAACTGCTGCTGGATCACCGGCACCGCCACGTTAACCACAAACAAATCGAACATGGTGACGAACCCACCAAGTAGCAACACCGGCAGCCCTGGTAATCCAGCCTTACTGTCAGACAAACTCTGTTCCATAACGCCCCCTGATATCATGATGACGGCAGTATGGAACATGCTTTAAAGTGTTACTATATAGCCAGTTATACTATTACTGAGAGTAACAGGACCCACGATGCCACCACGTACCCTTAACCGAACCCGCCAAGAGTTGGCAGACTTTCTGCGTATGAAGCGTGAAAAACTCTCCCCCCAGGCCGTTGGACTTCCGAGCGGTACGCGGCGGCGCACGCCAGGGTTAAGGCGTGAAGAAGTTGCCGCATTAGCTGGCGTAGGCCTGACTTGGTACACCTGGCTGGAACAGGGGCGGGAAATCAACGCTTCGGTAGAGTTTCTTGAGGATCTGGCGCGGGTTCTGAAGCTGAATGTGACCGAACGCTATCATCTGTTTTTACTGGCGCATCAGCGGCCACCGGTGGTAGCAGGCCATCAATGGTGCCAGGTTACTCCCTTGGTACGCCGCTTGCTGGACGATCTCACCCTACGCCCGGCCTATGTAATGAACCTGAGTTGGGATATTATCGCTTGGAACTCGGCGGCAGACCGCCTGTTTACTATCGCTGAGCGTCAGCCAGAACAGCGCAATATGCTGTGGATGTTGTTTGCCGATCCCGAACTCAATCAGCGGCTGATGGGATGGCTGGAGCAGGCCCCACAAATTCTGGCCAGCTTTCGCCGTGATTACGCCCGCGCCCCGCAAGATGCCACCATGTTGCAACGTATTCAGGCTCTGAGCGATGTGTCCCCCCAATTTCGCCAGCTGTGGCAACGGCACGATATTCATGGCCGCTGCCAGGGGCAACGCACTTTCCTGGTTGCAGGAGCAGGCGAAGTGACGTTTGAACACGCCTCGTTTATTGTCGATGAAGACAACCACCTGCGGTTGGTCATGTACAGTGCACAGCCTGATTGCCCAGCCAGTGCCGCCTTTGAGGCAATGCTCTGAAGCTTATTTCCGACTGTCGAAAATAAGCTTGCAAGCCAACCCGGCAAATACCCCTGCCAACAAATAATTCGGCCAACGAGCGCTGAATTGGCGGCCAGTAAAGCGGCTTTTTAAACGGTTTACCACCAGGATCACGGCACCGTTAATCACCAGACCAATAGCATTCAAGATAGTGGCCAGAATCAGCATCTGAGCCACCACGGAACCACTCTGCGGATTGATAAACTGCGGGAATAGCGCCAACACAAACAGCGCCATTTTCGGATTGAGAATATTGGTCAACAAGCCCTGCTGAAAAATTCGCCTTACTGAAACGGCCTGTAACCCGGCGGAGGCCTGCAAACTACTGCCTGAACGCAGCGTTTTCCATGCCAGATACAGTAAATAGGCCGCCCCTAACAAACGTACTGCATCATAGGCCAGCGGCAGCGCGACAAACAGCTGTGAAAGGCCCAGCGCCGCCGCCAAGGCGTGGCAATAGGTTCCCAGCTGTATCCCGGCCAACGAAGCGAAGCCAGCACTTTTCCCCTGGCTTAGGCTTCGGGAAGCTATCAACAACATGTCCGGGCCAGGAGTCACCGTCAGTGCCAGACAGGCACCAGCGAATAACAACAACGTAGATATTTCCACCATAATTCACCTGAGCAACGGGGTTGAAGAGCAAGCCTCAATAGTAGTTAGAAAGTTGTTTTTTGCCAGAATACATTTGTTAGCGGGTACGGCGGCGAGCAAACGGATTCTTGCGCTTTTTCTCTTTCTTGGTGGCCTCTGCCGCAGATTTTAACGCCGCCTTATGGGCTTTGTCCGCTTCCGGCACCTCGCGCTGTTCGATCGGGAACACCGGTAGCGCTGCCAACAAACGTGAACCGTAGCTCTTGGTCAACAGGCGGCGGTCATAAATCACAATTTCACCGTGACACTCGTTGCTACGGATCAGACGACCTACCTGTTGGATCAGGTTAAACGACGCGCTTGGCAAACTCTGCACCTCAAACGGGTAACGATTGAGGGATTTAAGCCATTCGCCCTCGGTGAGGATCACCGGGCTGTCGATCGGCGGGAAGGCAATCTTGTGGATATGCACCTGGGTCAGCAGTTCACCTTTCAGATCCAAGCCTTCGGCAAATGACTGTAACCCAACCAACACGCTGGCAGTGCCCTTCTCTACCCGCTTACGGTGCTCTTCCACCAGCCGGTAACGCGGCTGATCGCCTTGCACCAGCAACATCAGACGCAGATCGGTGACATAGCTGAGGAAGGTCTGCATCGCACGGTGGCTGCTGAACAGGATCAGCATCCCTTTATGCTGACCGCTAGCCTGCTCGCCACGGAAAAAGCGCGCCATCTCTTCCAGATGCTCGGCCTCGTTGGCCATCGCCGGTTCAAAACGCATCTTGGGAATGACGATTTTACCCTGTTCGACGTGATTAAACGGCGAAGACAGCGTTTCGAAGCGATCGCCCGCCTTTTCGCTCAGCCCGCTCATCTCTTGCAGCCGTGAAAAGCTATTCAATGAACGTAACGTTGCCGAGGTGATCACCACGTGCGGCACCTTGCGCCACAGCAGTTTTTCCAACTGATCGCTGACGCGGATGCCCACGCAATGCAGGTAAAGATGGGTAACGTTATCGCGTAGCTCACGCGCAATCCATTTGGAGATCGGCGCATTGGAGGATTTGTCCATCGCCGCCAGCCGCCACAGCTTGCTCATCGCCTCCAGATAGCCCAGCGTGCGGCTCATCTGGATGATGGAACGGTGCAACCGTACAATATCGTGCTTGCCGGTCTGCTCTGTGAGATCGTTAAGAATAAATTCGGCCAGGCCGCGCAGGCCGTCCGTCAGTTTGAACAGACGCGCGCAGATCTCGACCATCTCCGCAGGCAGTTCGCCCATTTCGAAGCGATATTCGGCGTTGCCGCTGTCTGGCGGCAGATAGGCGTTAGCCTGGTGCTCAAAAATCTGGATCAGCTCACGCAATTCTTCACAGTGGTTTTTTAGCCGTTCGCTATTGGCCAACCCCGGCGGGTTCTTTGGCCGGTACTGCGTCATGCACTGTTCTACCTGGCGCACGATCATATCGAGCTGGAGGTTGGTTGACAGCGCGGTGATCTCACCGTCAATCTCCAGCGCATCTCGTGCCACTTCAGGTAGATGATGGCCTTCGTCCAGCACCAGCAGCAGCTCTTTCGGGTTCGGCAATACCGACTCGGTTTCCAGCGCCGCCATCACCAACGCATGGTTGGCTACCACCACATCGGCGGTTTCAATTTCTTTGCGGGCGATATAGAACGGGCATTCACGAATATAGTGGCAGTTGCGCCCCAGGCAGTTGGCCTTGTCGGTACTCAGCTTGCCCCATAAGGGGTCATCAATCGATAGCTGGTAGTGATCGCGCAGGCCATCCCATTCATGGCGCGCCAGGGCTTTCGCCAGCTTTTGGCACAGCGCCTGCTCTTCACCGCTGGACGGCGCTAGCTCGTCTTCGTCCAGGTACAGCATCAGATCGCCCTGCTCGACCACGTCGGTGCTCATCGCCGCCAGATTGCGCGGACAAACATAGCGCCCACGGCCAAACGCACCGGTGAATTTCAGATCGGGAATGATCTTTTTCAACAGCGGTAAATCTTTGCTGTAGATCTGATCCTGCAGCGCCACGTTGGCGGTACTGACCACCAGCGGTTTGCTTTCGGCACGGCCAACGGCAATACCCGGTATCAGGTACGAGAGCGTTTTACCCACGCCGGTGGGCGCTTCGATCGCCAGATGGCGAGGGTAATCTCCGGCCAGGGTCTTCGCCACTTCGGCAATCATCTGCCGCTGAGGGGCACGCGAAATAAAATCCGGTATTTGCTGCTGCAGGGCTTTGTACCACTGGCCGATCTGATCTTTAACTGCGGGGGAAAGCGCCATTCAACTCTTATCTATACGAAATGATGGCGCTATTGTCCCACAGACCGCCCGCGGCGTCAGCCCGAGTTACGGTTGGCTTGCCAACATTGCGAAACACACCGCAATGCAAGCCCGCTCTTGCTTGCTACGGTGTCATCATAGCGATCGGCATCGCATCCTTCAGGCTGGTTAACCCATTTTGGCTTGTGCATTACCGTTGCCCCATAACACCAAAATAAACACGATTAATGTGTGTCTCTATTTTTCATAGAAAAAGACCGTAGCCAGAATGATACTCCCCTGCTCTTCCTCTATTTTCATGCCTAAAGTTATTATCGTGATCGACTATTCATACGTCTCATTGTACTTGTGCTATTGTCCTATCATCGCATGAGGAGTGAATAATGGATCTGACTAATCTTTTTCGTGACGTGCAGTTAAGCAAAACAGAAGTTACCGTACTCCAATACATTCAAACCAATCCGGAGTTATGTCTTAGTCAGGGCATCCGCAACGTGGCTGAACAATGTTACAGCAATCCGTCATCACTGGTACGGCTGGCGAAAAAATTGAAATTCAGCGGTTGGCTAGAGTTGGTTTACTTTATTAAATTTAATATTACCATGCCTAAGCTGGATGTTACCAATGACATCGACTTTATGAATATTCAACCACCAGAACGACTTGAGCCTTTATTACACCGCTTGCAAAATGAGCGAATACTGATCCATGGCAGTGGTTTTTCACAGCTGATTGCGCAATATATTTATAATAAATTCCTGGTAATTGGCGTCAATGCCAGCCTGGCTTTGTGGCCAGACTATGAAATTCTTGAACAAAAAAATGCTGCCAAGTTTGATTCGATCTGGATCATCTCCAAATCTGGCCGTAGCTCCTCTGCACTGAGTTGGTTAAATGCGCTGAAAGACAAGGATACCGAACTTATCTGCTTCACCGGAGATTACCAAAGTCCATTGGCCCAAGCAGCCAATACTGCTTTCATCATTCATGATCCACAAAAATATGACGATGATATTTACTGGTCTAATCCTTTTTTCGGTTACTGTATTCTTGGCTTTGAGCACCTGCTTAAACTCTGGTTCCACCAAAAACAAATCCCGTAATAAGATTGATGACGACACTGCTGAATGGGTGCTGCATATCTCACCCTCTACACTACGGGCCGGTTGTGATGTCTCGGCGATCTGAATAGTCAAGGCGGGCAGTTTTCACCCGCCATAACCAGAGTTATTGCCAAGAAGTAAACTGCGGTCCGCTGAGATAAGCGGTGACCAGCTTATCGGCCAGTGACCATGAACCGACCAATGGATGCGCCATTAATGCCCGTACGGCAAGGGATCTGTCCTGCTTCAGAATGGCCTCAACGGCAAGGCGCTCATACTCTTTCACACAGGAAATCATATTCTTTTGCGCGGTGGGAACATGGATCGGTGTCACCGGCTTCAGCCCCTCTTTGCTCAAGTCACAGCTGATTTCAATCACGTCGTCGTCACGTAAAAAATCAAGCGTGCCATTATTGGTCAGCGATACGACGATCCGCTTGGTGGCATCGCTATTAACTGCCTCAAGAATATCCAGCGCCACACCGGCATAGCCACCACTGTCTGGTTGTTCAATAAACTGCTGGAGGGTTAATGGTTCCCTGGTGTTGAATTTTTCCTGCTGTGACTCATTTTGCATATAGCTGTTTTCACGGCGCAAATAGTGCTTCATCCAGATATCAAACGCCTGAACCGGCCTGGCTTTAACATCAATAGACTGGAGTTCCTCGCGCATTTCCCAGTTGATATGGGCAATTTGCTCACCACGTGTCTCTCCCGACGCCTGAATAGCTTGCAGAGCCTCTTCTTTATAGTAGTAATAATAGAGATATTCGTTCAGCAATTGCTTATCGCACAGGCGCACCAGCTCCGGTGAGAAATACTGCATTGCCGTTTTGCTGTACAGTTCCGGCTTGTTGATCAGGATATCGGTGACGTCTTTGCCCTGCACGGTAAAGTGAGTGAACCATGAAAAATGGTTTAACCCATAACATTCCACCTGCAAATCGCTCTCTGCGCACCCCAGAATTGCCGGTAGCTCGCGGATCAACTCCGAGGGTGCATCGCAAATACCATACACGCGGCGTTTAAACCCAGATTTGATTATCGCTTCGGTCACCAGCCCTGACGGATTGGTAAAGTTGAAGAGGATCGCGTCGCTGGCAGCGTGCTCTTCAATTAACCGACAATAGTCAAGAATGGCGGGTATGGAACGCATCGCCATGGCAAACCCGCCTGCACCGGTGGTTTCCTGGCCCAGCGTATTATGGTCTAGCGCGATACGCTCATCACGAATACGGCTCCCATCACCGCCAACGCGTAGCGTGGTGATCACATAGTTAGCCCCCTGCAAAGCGGTTTTTGGTTCGGTCGATAGGCTAAAATCGATATCCGGACGGATGGTTTTAAAAATATAGCTGGCGATCTGGCCAAATAACGCCAAGTTTTCTTCTGAATTATCTAAAAAAACCACCTCTTTTAGTCCGATACGATGCGCATTATACGCCAATGATTTAGCAAGAAATGCCGAACGAACGCCACCACCACCCAAAACTGTCAATTTCATATAAACTCCCAATTAATTATCAGCCAGCCAGGTATCTACTTTTGATCGTACCTGCCCAACCTTGACACCATAAATAACCTGTATTTCATTTCGATTTCGTACCACCGCATTGGCTCCGGTGGATTTCAAGACATTATCATCAACCAGAGTGATGTCATGAATAACCACCCGAAGCCGGGTAAAACAGTTTTCTACTGAAACAATATTATCCTTGCCACCCAACCCGTTAATAATATCGCCAGTTTGCTGTTCAGACGACGGTTTGTTTTTCTGTGTTTTTTCCTGGTAGTCTTTTTTGCTGTATAGCTTTACGTCATCATCATCTTCACGCCCTGGGGTTTTAAGATTTAATTTCACCACGATGGTACGGAAAACTACGTAATAAACAAAGAACTGACCAATGCCAATCAAGATATATATTGGCCAACGGGTTAACGATGCCGGTAAAGGCAGGTTATAAATAACGAATTCGATTAAACCAGAAGCCCCCCAGGGGCGTACGCTAAACATATCGCACAGTGCCTGTGAGGCGGCTGTCAACGTTGCATGGACCACCCATAATAATGGGGAGATAAACAGAAAGGTGAACTCAATGGGTTCAGTGATCCCGGTGAGAATAGAGGTGATAATCGCTGGCAACAGGATGGCTTTCGCCATTAATTTTTTCTCCGGCTTGGCGGTATGATAAAAGGCCAGCGCTGCACCGGACAAACCGAAGATCGTTGTCATACCTTGCTGCGAGAAGCGCAACCCCTCGTTCATCATCGGGGTTAGATCAGGGTGACGCATGTAAGCTAAAAAGATGGCTTGGGTACCGGATACCGTTTGCCCATCGACGGTTATCGTGCCGCCAATTTGCGTGAGCTGGAATGGCGACCAGACGAAATGGTGCAGACCGGTAGGGATCAGGAATTTTTCAAAGAATCCGTAAACAAATACCCCGGCAACCCCGGCATTTTTCATAAAACCGGTCAGGGTAGTAATGCCATGCGTCATAAATGGCCAGATCCAGGTAAAAGCGATGGCATAGACGATAACGACCGGAGTCATAACGATCAACGTCAGTTTTGCACCACCGTACATCGATAATGCACCGGGTAATTCGATTTGCGTAACCTTGTTATGAACCCATGCAATGGTACAACCCAAAATAATACCGAGGAATACCCCCATATCGACCACAACAAAGCCCAGCAACTGCGTTTGCCCGGTGCCGTAATACTCGCCATTGATTTTTTCTGCTACGCCGTGGGTGAACTCCAGCCAAGAGTGGTTAGCACCGAGAAACATGATAAAACACATGACGGAAACCAATGCGACTTCGGTTTTTTTATCTTTTGCCAAGCCATAGCTTATACCGACACAGAATAGTAACCCTAAATTACCAAATAGTGGCCAGAAGGTATCCCCCAGTAACACACCAAGGTGATGAAGAAAGCTGGTATCAGAAAAAATATTGGGATTGGTAAGCACTGAGCTTAATGCCAGAATTAAACCTATTACTGGCAAAAATAATACAGCGCCAATCATCGCTCTAGAGAACTTTTGCATATTCTCTAGAGTACGTTGCCGTAGTCCAGACATAGTCGTTCCTTTAGTGATAGGGTGTTTTATAATTATATCGAACTGACTTCCAGTACATTCGTTATAACAAGTGCGTCTGACAATTGGAACCTGTTGCAGCAAATAGGTACAGATAGCCACAAAATGAACACCTGTTTCATCGGGGCCGGGAGTCCGACGGGGTATACCAGGGAGAGGTGCGTGCCGTTAGAGAACCCATGCCAGTAGCCTGTACTACAGATGAAGACCATGCGACATGCCGCATACCCGGCTATGGTAGCGAGGGGACAGAAAACAGAAAAACGCCTATCTTGCGTTAATTTTCGTCATTCGATACAGATTTGAATGTTCTGTCATAAATACATCACACAACTGCGGTAAAAAATCTGCGCTGCGCTAACTCTGGCAGCAAAGTAAAACAGTGATACAACTGATGATAAGCGTCTTTCAATCGAATCGTATACCCGTCATCTTTCAAACTGCCGCGTTGTTACCGGCACTATCTCACCCCGGTTACTTACTATAAGTAAGCTCCTGGAGATGAAGATAGTTTGGCGCCTAGCCGCAGCTTGAAATCTATAGGGTATATTTAATAAGGGAACACCATGAAACCTAATCTTCTTGCCGTTATTGCGGCACTTTTCATTGCCCAGACCGCACAGGCAGCAGAGATCTACAATAAAGACGGCAACAAGCTTGATTTCTATGGTCGGGTAAAAGCACTGCACTATTTCTCTGACGATACTAGCAATGATGGCGATAAAACCTACGTGCGTATCGGCTTTAAAGGGGCTACCCAGATTAACGATATGCTGACCGGCTACGGCCAGTGGGAATATCAGATCGCCGCCAACCACAGCGAAGCGGATGGCACTAAAGACACCAAAACGCGTCTGGGTTTTGCTGGCCTGAAAGTGAAAAACTTTGGTTCATTCGACTATGGCCGTAACTACGGCGTTATCTACGACGTTGGCGCCTGGACGGATATGCTGCCGGAATTCGGCGATGATACCTATATAAAAACCGACAACTTTATGACCGGGCGTGCCAACGGCGTGGCTACCTACCGTAACAACGACTTCTTTGGCCTGGTCGACGGCCTGAAGTTTGCGTTGCAGTACCAGGGCAAGAACGAAAACGATGGCCGTGCTGGCAGCAAAGCTAACGGCGACGGCTTCGGTCTGTCTTCCAGCTACGAAATCATCGATGGCGTCAGCGTTACGGCCGCCTATGCCTCTTCTAACCGGACTACCGGCCAAAAACAGAGCAGCTATGGCAAGGGCGATAAAGCCGACGTGTGGGCAACCGGCCTGAAATACGACGCCAACAGCGTGTATCTGGCAGCCACCTATGCCGAAACCCATAACCTGACACCAATTTCCGGCACCGCGACCATTAATAATGCCTCTACCTCCGTAAGCGGGTTTGCCAATAAAACTCAGAACGTGGAAGTGGTTGCGCAATATCAGTTCGACTTTGGCCTACGCCCGTCACTGGCTTATGTCCAGTCTAAGGCTAAAGACATTGAAAATATTGGTGACACCGACCTGGTGAAATATATTGACGTGGGCACCTACTATTACTTCAACAAAAACATGTCCACCTATGTGGATTATAAAATCAACCAGCTCGACGACAACAACAAACTGGGTCTGAAAACCGACAACGTGGTTGCCGTAGCCCTGACCTACCAATTCTGATTTACGCTGTGACACATAACCACTACTGCAATTTATAGCTACGGCTATTTCTGAAGTGACTTCACCGGGCGAATTCGCCCGGTTTTTTCATCACGATCCTTGCGCTCGAACAACTCAAAAAACCCGGTAAAAACAGCTTAATACTTGCCTGATTGACCGATCGCAGCTAAATATAAAGGCCCCATCGCTGCCTTTGGAACCGTCATGCTTATCGATAGCCAGTTCGAGTTTCACACCGCCTTGCCCTACAGCAGCATGCAGTTGGCGCAAATACTCAGCCACTGCTTTGAGAACTATATTGTTCCCTTTGTGATCGACGGTGAAACCTTTAGCAGCCGCTTTGCCGCCGAAGACCTCAGCCTGAATCACAGCATTATCGTCACTCACCAGCAGCACCCGGTGGCGCTGGCCCTGATCGCACGCCGGGGCCAACATAGCCGTGTAGCGGCCTTATCTATCCGCCCGGAAATGCGTGGCAGAGGGCTAGGCAGGACGTTAATGCAGCGCATTATTGCGGATGCCCATACGCGAGGCGATCGCCAGCTTTCGCTGGAGGTGATCGCCGGTAATCAAGCAGCCCTGGCGCTGTATCAACAGGCGGGCTTAGCCATCACCCGCACGCTATTGGGATTTCACGCCCCGTTGGCAACCCCGGAACCCTCGGCAGCCTTGCAACAGATCGACCCGTTGGCACTTGCCCAGCGGATGACCGCCGACGGCCAATATGGCTTGCCGTGGTTGATCGCTCCAGAATCGCTGTACAAGCTGCCCGGCACCCCGTGCGCCTTCACTCTGGACCAGCAGGCTTTTGCTTTGGTGATACCGGGCGCACAGCAGTGTCATCTGCGCATGATTTATGTGCCGCCAGCGCTTCGCGGCCAAGGCCAGGCGCGCCGTCTGTTGCAAGCGCTGCAAGCACAGTTTGCCCCACTGGCGCTGTCGGCCAACGTGTTTGTTCCGGACGATGTCGCGCCCTTCTTCCAGCACCTTGGTTGGCGTGAAGATCCGTTGCGTCAGTTTGAAATGACAATGGCGATGTGACGCTCTCCCCCTGAATAATTCAGGGGGAATATTGTGGGTCGCGGGTTACAGCAGTGTGCGTAGCAGAATAAACATCAGCATACTCAACACCACGACCGCCAGCGTATTGCGCAGGAAAACGGCCAGAACAATAGCGAACACGGCTCCCCATAGATAAGGGTTTTCGGGCAGTGCGCGCCACTCATCCCCGTTAAAGGCGATGATTGGTCCGCAGATGGCGGTCAGTACTGCAGGTACCGAGAAGCTCAACAAGGTCCTCATCCGTTGCGATAAGCGCACCGGCAGGCCCGGTGCCAGGAAACAGTAGCGGTTGAAGAAGACGATCACGCCCATCAACACAATGGTCAGCCAGATCATTCTTTCCCCCTGCTGCACAGCAGTCCAACCAGCATCGCCACCACGGTGGTAATAATCAAAGCGCCCGGCACCTGATAATGGTGCAAACCAATCGACAGCACCAATGATGTCAACACGCATGCCAGCACCGGCAGGTTGCGTACCAACGGCACAATGATGGCGATAAAAGTCGCGGCGATCGAGAAATCAAGCCCGTAGCTATCCAGATCAATGCTGCTGGCCGCCACTACGCCGAGCAAGGTGGCAAAGAACCAGCTCAAATAAAACGCCAGCCCTGCTCCCAGTGCATACCAACGGTTAAAGCGCGCCGGACCATGATCCCCCGTCAGGGCAAACAGCTCATCGGTCAGCAAAAACGCCAGCGCGACACGCCACCTCAGCGGTAGCGGAGCAATACATTCCCGCAGGCGCAGGCCGTAGAGGAAGTGCTGGGCGGTGACAAAAAAGGTGGAGATCAGGATCGCCAGCATACCCGCACCGGTCTTGATCATCCCCATCGCCACCAGTTGGGAGGCCCCGGCAAAAACAATCGCCGACATCCCCAGCCCCTCTGCCGCCGTCAGGCCACTCTGGATCGCCATTGACCCTGCCAGGATCCCCCAGGGCAATACCGCCAGGCACAGCGGCAGGATCGCCACCGCACCTTGCAGGGCCGGGCGAAGGCGCAACGTTGGCGGCTCCGTGAGTGTTGATTGGTAAGTCATTATTTTCTCCTTCGAACGAAGGAGTAGAATAGCGCAGGAAAGAGGGCGAGTATTGTATCCGCTTGCGTATTTATCTCAACGATTTGACGTAGTCACCGGGCGTCACTCCGATGGACTTGCGGAAATGACGGTGGAAATGGCTCTGATCGTGAAAACCGCAGGCCAGTGCCGTCTCCAACACGCCATTGCCCGCCTTTAACAGCTGGCGCCCTTTACGTAAACGCGCCTGGATCTGATAGGCATGGGGCGGCAAACCGGTCGTCTGTTGAAACTGACGCAGCAAATAATAAGGACTTAACCCGGCTTTCTCTGCCAATTCCAGCAGGGAGATATTGGCCTCGGGGAAATCATCCAGGAAGGCTTTGATCCGCGCTATCTGGCTTTGTGCCTTACTTTGCGTGGCAGGCTCTATGCGGCTTTTGCCGTGGCGCAGCATTAACCAGGTCAGCGCCGAAAACACCAATGTCTCTTTCACCAGGCGATTTTCGTTACTGCGCATCATGCCGAAGGCTAACCGCAATTGCCCGGCTAGCCCGGCATCCTGTACCACTGGATTTGGGAAGTAGGGCGTGGCCCCGGCGACGGTTTTCAGGTCGCGCGATAAGAACGCCAACAGCTCCGGTTTGGGGTACATGGCCTGATAGGACCAACCGTCTTCGCTGGCAGAGCTGCCGGTATGGATATCATCGGCGTTGACCAGGATCACACTGCCCAACGGCGCGACATGCTCGCCGCCAGTGCGGTAAAAACGCTGGGCACCCTCGTCAATCACGCCAACGCAGAACCCCTCGTGACTGTGGCGGGAGAAGGTCTGGCGGCGATAGGTGGCCTGCAACACTTCCAGCCCGCCGAGATCGTCGACGTGCATGAAATTAGCCTGTTCCTGACGCCCTTTCCTGCTCACGCTCTCTGCCATACCTACCTTCCACGCGGATCGAAACTCATTCTAGCACTCGGTGAGATCGGGCGTTTGTACAAAATTGCCCATATCCCCTCAGCTAAATAGCTTTACGTAATGGTGTGACAGGTAGGAAGCATGTAAGAACACCGACACGCCGTGGAACCGTTCATACGCATCCATGCGCTCAACGGTCCTCTAACCTGCCCGCTCCCCACCTGTTGCACACTTGAATGAGTATTAAACGGCTAAATGATAAAATTAAAATATTTATTTTAGGCCATTCAGTTAAATTTACGATTAATATTAACAACCTTATCGGTAGCCTAATAGCCTCTGAGATTACCCACGGGAATTAAAAACATATTACATTTTAAACTTACGATAATCATTACAAATAAAAATACCACGCTTATTTTTTAAAAAAACCATTGATATACGATTACGAATGAGTTAATAATGAATTGCATTTAAAGCAACACACTTTAAAAAACCTCATAAAAGGAGTTTCCTATGGAACTTATTGAATTATCGTTATTAGGTTATGTGTCTGGTGGCCGTGGTAATAATGGGGGCGATCGCACAGATAACGGCGGCAGAAACAACAAAGGCAAAGGGAATAATAGTTCCGGGAATAACTCTGGCGGTTTCTATGACAAGTATGGCAATGCCGACTGTATCAATGGCATGTTGGCCAACACGGGGAAAGGCGTTATTGGTGGACCTGCGGGTATGGCTGCTGGCCTGGCTTATGGCGCTGCGACCGGCGGCTGTTTCAAAGATAGTGGACGAGGAGGTGGGAATGTCGGCACGGGCCCTGGCGGAAATAAAAGTTCAGGCAGCTGCAGTGGTAAAAATGGCAGCGGCGGTTGTAGCTGGTAAGAAAAAAGCATGAATAAACTCTATTGGATCGTCTCTGTCGTCATCGGGCTGATTTTATCCTCAATTTTTTTGTCCGGCGCCGGAATTGAAGCTAATCATTTCTACTCGGCCCCAGAGAGAATATCCAAATTTGTCGTCTCAATGGTTTTTTCAATTTACTTTATCATGGTACTCCATAAAGTTATTTGTGCCATCTTTAAAAAAGCCAAATCCTAAAACCCTCCATCCATCGGCAACCGTATGGATGGAGATTAAACCCAATAACGGCGATGCATACTGTACCACTTAAGCCAGAAGCCGTTGCCAAGGAAAACATGAAAAAACCCTATTGGACGCTTTCAGTCATCATCGGCTTGGTTTTGTCTTCATTTTTTACGGCCGGTGCCGGGATCGGCGCTAACTCTCTCTACTCTGCACCCTCGGGAATATCCAAGCTTATCGTCTCGGTATTTTTTTCAATTGCCGTGATCATCGTTATACATAAGTTTCTTTGCGCCATCTTGAAAAAACCGCCATCCATGGATGGCGGCTGATTTATTTAGTTCGCCCACCGTTTCGTTATCAGGAAGTCGATGTGCTCGGAGAATGGCCAGACTCCTCGGCTGGCTGGCTAATGGCCGCACTGCGCCAGGCACTGTAGATCGCCAATAGCGGGGCCAAGGCGAACAGCAGGAACAGCCAATGGGCAGCGGAGGCCGCGCCCTCGATGCCACCCGGCGTGGTAAATCCGGCCAGGTTGGTGACCATCCCCGCCAACGCTGCGCCAAACGCCGTGGCGAAAAGTTGCACCGTGGTAATGGAAGCCCCGGCGATATCTTTATCGGCCTGAGGAGACACCTGCAAAATGCGCGTCAGCAAGTGTGGCCAACCAAAACCGATCCCGAAACCGACCAACGTCAAAGCCAGCACGATCGGCGCCAGTGCCTGCCAGTGGCCATTAGAGGGAATAGGCATCAGTACCGCCAACCCCAGCAAACCAAGCAGCACCAAAATCGGCCCGCTGATGATCGCCAAACGGATCCCTACCCCACGCCAACCGGAGCTGAGGATTTCCGACAGGGTCCAACCGGCCGCCATAGTGGCCGCAATATAGCCGGAAATCAGCGGTGACTGACCATGCAGAGTTTGCAGGAAGTAAGGCACAAAGATCTCGCTGGTCATGCCGATCACCAACAGGGTTACCGTAGCGTACAGCGAAGCCAGCGCCGAACCACGACGCAGTGCCTGATGTGGCAGCAGGCGGGCGCGTGAATGTCCCTCGCGCCGGATTAACCCAATCAACAACAGCAACGCCAGCACGATGCCGCCCACGTTTAGCCAACCGCTATCTGCCAGGCTGCCAGCCGACACCACCAATACTGCTCCAGCCAGCAGCAGCAACTGTATCAGCGGTAACGGCGTTGGCCGCTGCTGTGGTTTACCTTTGGGCAGGATACGGAACGTAAAGGCGGCGTACAGCACCATGATCGGCAACAGAATACCGAACGCCCAGCGCCAGGCGTTCAACTCGCCAAAAATCCCGCCGACGGCAGGCCCCACCAACGTAGCAATCCCCCACATTGCTGAGATCAACGCCATGGCGCGTGGCCAAAGTTTCTGTTCAAACACCAGGTTAATCATCGCGTACGACAGTGCAAAGATCAGGCCACCACCAAACCCCTGTACCGTACGACCAATCAGCATCACCGGCATGGAAGGGGCCAGCGCACACAGCATCGCGCCCACGATGAAGAACAGCGACGCCACCAGATAGGCGCTACGAGCCCCGTAGCCACTCAGCAAACGAGCCGACAACGCCGAGCCTAATATCGAGGCCACCACAAACAGGGTGGTGTTCCAGGCATAGAGATCCAACCCACCGATGTCCTGCACCACCGAAGGCAAAATGGTGGTCGCTACCAGAATATTGATCGCATGCAAAGCGACGCCGAGCGACAGTGCGATGGCACTGGCGGCATTTTTGCCGGAAAAGAGATCGCTCCAACGGCTGTTATCATCGGTTATCACGGTTATCGTCCTGTTTTCAGAGGAATGGCATTGAGTTGATCTTGCTATTAGGCTAAATTTAACAAGCAATATCTTGGAATAATTAAGGGCGAGGCGCTGTAATATGTCAAGAATTAACTTGGAAAATGGCGAATGCACCGCACATTCGGTCAGTGACCGCTTGCTGAAGCTGTTGAAAACCCACGGTCCGCAGCAAGCCTCAGAAGCAGGAAAAGTACTCGGCACCACCGGTGAAGCGGCTCGTCAGCAATTCGTCAAGCTGGCAAAAGAAGGTCTGGTAGAAGCCAAAGCTGAAACACGCGGCGTTGGCCGCCCGGTACAGCTCTGGCAGTTGACCGCCGCAGGTAACGCCCATTTCCCCGACGCCCATGCCGAATTAACTGCCCAACTGTTGCGCACGGTACGTGACAAACTGGGTGAGCAGGCGATGGACCTGCTGATCGACAGCCGAGAGCAGGAGACCCGAATTAATTACCAAAAGGCGATGATCGGTGCAACCGATCTGCGTGAACGCGTCGCTCGTCTGGCGGCCATCCGTTGCCGTGAAGGGTATATGGCCGAGTGGAGCGAAGGGAAAGACGGCAAGTTTCTGCTGGTGGAAAATCACTGTCCCATTTGCAGCGCAGCGACGGTTTGCCAAGGATTTTGCCGCGCCGAGCTGAACGTATTTACCGAGGTGCTGCAAGCCAAGGTTGAGCGCAGCGAACATATTCTTACCGGTGCCCGCCGCTGCGCCTACGAGATCTCCCAATCATAATCTCTTGATTTAGGCCAGGTACTGGCGGCCTCCCCCAGTACCACGACACCACTCAACGGGCAAAAAAGCATTGCTTATCGGCCATGCCTTAAGGTTTACTGAGTGTCCTAACGATTTTTCACCCTACCGAATAATAACCCATGCTGAGCCAACAAAATCGTCATCTCCTGCCGTTAATCGGGGCGCTGTTTACGTTATATATTGTCTGGGGATCGACCTACTTCGCCATCCGAGTGGGGGTGGCAAGCTGGCCTCCCTTGATGATGGCGGGCATTCGTTTTCTGATTGCCGGTATCATCCTGTTCGTTTTCCTGTTGCTGCGGGGCCATGCCCTGCCCACCTTGAAACAGTGGGTCGCCGCTGGCACCATTGGCATTCTGTTGCTGGCCGTGGGTAACGGTCTGGTCACGGTAGCCGAGCATCAGGATGTGCCTTCCGGCATTGCCGCGGTGATGGTCGCTACGGTTCCGCTGTTCACCCTATGCTTCAGCATGTTTTGGGGGATCCGCAATACCAAACTGGAATGGACAGGCATCGCCCTTGGCCTGGTGGGCATTGTGTTGCTTAATACCGGCAATAACCTGGTAGGTAACCCGACAGGCGCGCTATTGATCCTGTTGGCCTCCGCCAGTTGGGCCTTTGGTTCGGTACTCGGCTCACGTATTTCGCTCCCTGCCGGGCCGATGGCCGGTGCCGCAGAAATGCTGGTGGCCGGCGTGGTGCTGACCATCGCCAGCCAATTGAGTGGTGAGCATTTGGATAAAATGCCCACCTTCAGCGGCTTTATGGCGCTCGGTTATCTGATTGTTTTCGGCTCGATGCTGGCGATCAGCGCCTATATGTTCCTGCTGAAAAACGTACGCCCGGCGGTAGCGACCAGCTATGCCTACGTCAATCCGGTGGTGGCGGTACTGCTCGGCGTCGGTTTTGCTGGCGAATCCCTGGGCCCGCGCGAGTGGCTGGCGTTGGTGATTATCGTCTCGGCGGTGGTGTTGGTGACGCTGGGTAAATATCTGTTTGCCCGCCCGGCCAAGGTGCAACCCGCCGTAAAGTAAGGCATTTGTACCACACAAGGAAAGGGAAGCAGGCATTCTTCCCTTAGCCTGTCTGCTGGGGAATAAAAAACTGGTGTCACTATGTCACCAGCCCGGCCGTCAATGTGAGTGGTGAATTTGTGCCAAATCGTTTTCCGAAAGACCGGTCAACTTCATCACCATGGCACGTTCAAAGCCTTCAGCCAGCATAGAACTCGCTATTTCCAACACGGTTTCCCGCCCTTTTTCCATGCCTTGCTTTATGCCTTGCTTTATCCCTTTCTCGAAACCTTTTTGCTCAAGATATTCTGCAATAGTCATCAATTCCTCCTCATGCCGCGGCGCGCGTCTGGCCAACTCACGGAGCAACGTCTCCGGTTCGGTTGCCTTCCCCACCAACAGCATATAGTTCACCAATGATATGAGTTGCTCTTTGGTAGTGTATCCGGCCAACAACAATGTGACCAGTTGTTCTAACAGCTCAACCAGGTCACGCTGGCGTACATGCTTTTGCAACAACTCAAGAATGGCCATGCGGCGGTGCTGCATGATTTCATCGTCCGGAATGACGGTAACGTCAACCAACGGAAAATGCCCCGCATAGAGCTGCCTGGCTAGTTCAGGCTCACTGAATTCCTCTAACCAACTCATTGAGTAGGGATAAGGCGCCACCTGGCCGTGATAAAAGAGCACAGGAATAACCAGAGGAAGCTGGTCGTGTCCTGCCTCAAGGTGGCGTTGCATTGCCGCAATGGCATAGCGTATTAAACGAAATGCCATATGTTTGTCGGGCGAGCTTTGATGTTCGATCAAAACGTACACATAACCATCCCCTCTCTCGGTTCGCAACGAGTAAAGTACGTCAGAGTAATGGGCACGCAGGTCGCTCTCGATAAAACTACCGGGTTCCAGCTTTAGCGTGTTCAGATCGCAATACTGCAGTAAGGCAGGCGGCACATGTAATTCCAGGAAATCACGGGCCGTGTCTGGATGGGTGAGGAACTGCTTAAATACCGCATCATGCGGGGTGGAGGTGGCTTTTTTCATGTCGGTCATCCTTGGACTTAACATAAAAAAACCTACCATAGGCTGTCATCGGCGCACATTATGAACGAATGGGTTCTGAATCCGCCTCGCAAAACCTTTGAACATCAGTTGCGAACCCGATCCCGCCCAAAAAGACGAGAGGATCGGTGCAGCCCGCATACCCCCAATTAAACGAGTGTTGTTTCACCCGGTGAAGGGGCTATAATTCCCGCTGTTCTGGACAACCTGCGAAATCATCATTATGCGGAAAAAAGCGTTCCTCATCGTCATCGCCTTATGCGCCTTCGGCTCTCTGAGCGGCGTCTTTCTGGCCGGGCTGAATATGTACACCCGTTCCACCACGCCACAGGAAGAGACCACAACCACCATCGATGCCGCAGCCGATAGCGCCCCAACGGCCACTATCCAAGCGAAATAACCTGCTTTATAACGCCGTAACGCCAGCGTTGGCCGCCAGCCTTTCAAGCTCGGCCACTCGCTGATAAGCGGCACGCGGCACCAGACTAAAATCGCCGATCAGCAGGCTTTCACTGGCCGTATGGTTGACCATGGCACTGGCCGCAGTGCGCAGGATTGCCAATTGTGAGTCTGGGGTTCCGGCCGCCGTGATCAACGGCAAGCCCGGTACCGCTGCGGTACGGCCAATAATCTTCAGCCCAGCAACGGCTTGTGGCCGTGCCCGTTTCAATAGGGCAAAACTGATACAGTCAATGGCCGCAATATCCGCCTGCCCCTCCAGGATCATCTCCAGTGATTGATAGTGGCTGCCAGAGGCGATCGCCTGGCGGAAAAAACGTCCTTCTCGCGCCAACGGGGCAATCAAGGCTCGCAGGCTGTTATACCCCGACTGTGAATCCCGGCTGTTATACGCCACCACGCGATCGCGAAAATCTTCCAGACGCTCAGCCGATTCATCCTCACGCACTACCAGCCAACTGCTGTAGTTCGCTCCGCTGCAACCTTCCACGCGGTAATGGTAAGTGCCCACCAGCTGTACCTGTGGTAGCACTGTCACCAATGGATAACCGCAGGTTTGGCTTAGTAGCAGATCCGGCCGCTGCCAGTGTTGCGGCAAATCCTGCGGCCAACTCAGCGTCTGGGGAACCTCCGCCATACCCAGTTGCCGCAGCTTATCGCGTAGCGCCTGCCAGAACGGTTCCACCTGTTGGTGGCTAACGCCGTACATCGGTAAAGAGACTATCGCCATGGAAGTTACCCCGCAGAAGATGAGACAGTCAGCCGTTGCTGACGCCAGGCGGTGAGGTAGCTTACCCAGCGTTCGAACAGCATGTCGGTAATGATCGCCAACAACGCCACTACCACCGCTCCCTGGATCACATACGCAGTATTGAAGCCGCTCAGGCCAATAATGATCGGCGTTCCCAGCGTTTTGGTGCCCACCGTCGAGGCTATCGCCGCCGTGCCGATATTGATAATCACCGAAGTACGGATCCCCGCGACGATCACCGGGGCCGCCAGCGGCAACTCAACGCGCCACAAAACTTGCCAGCGGTTCATCCCAACCCCTTGAGCTACTTCACGTGTCCCCGCCGGAACCGACTCTATCCCGGTCAAGGTGCCTTGCAGGATCGGTAATAACCCATACAGCACCAGCGCAATAATCGCTGGCTGCTCACTAAAGCCCATTACCGGTACCGCCACCGCCAATACCGCGACCGGTGGAAAAGTCTGCCCAACGGCAACCACGGTCTCCACCAATGAGCGAAACTCCCGCCCGGCACCGCGCGTCACCGCAATGCCAGCGGTTACGCCAATCATTACCGCAATCAGGCTCGATACGGCTACTAGCGATAAATGCGCAACAACCAGCGAGAAGAAGCTGTCCTGCTGATACACCGGCCTATCCAACTGTGGGAACCAAGCAGCAAACAGGCCGTGCAGATGGTTCATGCCGAAGACCAACGCCACTAGCAGAGTAAATGTCCACGGCAGCGGATCGCGCCACCAGCGCGTGATATTCATGATAGCGCCTTGTGTGTAATCAAATCGCTGAAATGCAAAACGCCAAGCGCTTGCCCCTGTTCGTCAACCACCGGCAAACGTTCGCTGCCTCGGGCAACAAACACCGACAGCGCCTCACGCAGACTCATCATGGCCTGAATGGGTTCCCCTTCCGCCTCGCCTGGCCGCACCCTTTCGGCTACCGTGCCCAACGCCAACAGTTTGATCCCCCGATCGCTGCGGCCAAAGAAGTCACGCACAAAATCATTCACCGGGTTGGTCAACAGCTCCAGCGGAGTACCCTGCTGCACCACTCGCCCCTGATCGAGCAGCACGATCCGATCGGCCAGCCCCAGCGCCTCATCGATATCGTGTGTCACCAGAACGATGGTGCGGCCAGAAAGTTGATGAATGCGGGCAATCTCAGCCTGCAACGAGGCCCGGGTCACCGGATCGAGCGCACCAAAGGGTTCGTCCATCAGCAACACCTCAGGATCGGCGGCCAGCGCCCGTGCCACCCCAACCCGCTGTTGCTGTCCACCGGAAAGCTGATGCGGATAGCGGCGGCGGAACTGTTCCGGCTCCAGTTGCAGCAGCTCCATCAACTCAGTCACCCGATCGCGGATCCGTGCCCGTGGCCACTTCAGCAACTGCGGCACCGTGGCGATATTCTCTTCTACCGTCCAATGGGGAAACAGGCCGATCGACTGGATGGCGTAGCCCATTCGGCGGCGCAAATCCTGCGGCTTGAACTTATGGATCTCCTCACCGGCAAACCTGATCTTGCCTTTATCATGCTCGATCAGGCGGTTGATCATCTTCAACGTGGTGGACTTACCAGAACCGGAAGTGCCGATCAGCACGGTAAACTCCCCTTCCGCCATGCTCAACGAGAGATCGTCCACTGCCGGTTTCCCCTGAAAAATCTTGCTTACCCGGTCAAAGTTAATCATCTGGCAGTCACTTCCAACATTGAAATTATGAATTTAAACAGCGAATCGACAATCACTGCCATGGCGATCACCGGGATCACTCCGAGCAACACCAGATCCAGCGCGCTGCTGAGTAATCCTTGAAACACGATTGCGCCAAAACCCCCGGCACCGATCAGCGCGGCCACCACCGCCATTCCCACGGTTTGCACCGCCAGGATCCGCACGCCGGTCAGGAACAGTGGCAATGCCAGTGGCAGCTGTACGCCAAGGAATATCTGCCCGCGCGTCATTCCCATGCCGCTGGCGGACTCAATCACGCTGGCAGGCACGCTTTGCAAACCGGCGACCACGCTGCGCACCAATGGCAACAGAGCATAGAGCACCAATGCCACAATCGCCGGGGCCATGCCGATACCGCTGATGCCCAAGTTCGCCAGCCAAGGTAGCGCCGCCGCCAGCCCGGCCAACGGGGCAATCAACAGACCAAACAGCGCAATGGAAGGGATGGTCTGGATGATATTCAGCGTAGAGAAGATCGGGGCCTGCCAGCGGGTTGAACGAAAACACAGCACGCCCAACGGCACGCCAATCAGCAGAGCCGGTATCATGGTAGCCAGCAAGAGGGTCAAGTGCTGTAGTAACGCAGCGTCAAATACCTCTTGCCGGTTGTGGTACTCCTTCAGCAGGGAAAGCTGGTCCAGCTGATGGGTAAACAACAGCAGCACGGCAGGTAGCAGCACCAAGACGTTACCCAGAATGCGCCACAGGTGCGAGGGGGTGATCCGCGCCATGGCATCTGCAGCGATCAGGCCGCTCAATGCTGCCATTAGCGCACAGCCGCTGCTCCAGGAAGTGCGTGCCAACGGCGAGCCCTGCAATGCCAGTTGCTGCGCGGTATAGCCGCTTAACCAAAAGGTCATCGCCAATAGAACAGCGGCAACGCAGGCGGTCAGCCGCGCCCGATTGCGCGTGGGGGTCAACAGGCTGAGCACGGCCAACGCCAGTAATGGCAATAGCAGCCACAACGCTGGGCCATGTAACAGTGAAATCAGAGAGATACTCTTGCCAGACAGCAGGCGATTAGGGGCATAGCTGAGGAACGGCAGGCCAAAGGCCGCAAGCAGCAGCAAAATAAACAAGGTCAGTAATACGCGGTTTTTCAAGACAATAATCAAAATCACTCCCAGGGTCTAATCAGCCAGTTAAGCGCAGAATGCATAGCTACGCGTAAGCTGACGTCCCCTCACCCTAACCCTCTCCCACAGGGAGAGGGGACCGAACGTGCCACAAATGGGCTCCTGCACCTAACCTCAATGCCGCATCCGTTCCATCTCCTGCGGGGAGGGGATTAAACGTTCTAAAGATTGAATCCTGCCCTTAATGGCTGCTCCGTACCAGCTCCCTCTCCCTGTGGAAGAGGGGACTGAACGTGCCACAAGTTGGCTCCTGCACATAACCTCAATGCCGCATCCGTTCCATCTCCTGCGGGGAGGGGATTAAACGTTCTAAAGATTGAATCCTGCTCCGTATCAGTTCCCAAAGGAAGAGAGGATTACTCATGCCACAGATTGAATCCTGCCCTTAATGGCTGCTCCGTATCCGCTCCCTCTCCCTGTGGGAGAGGGTTGGGGTGAGGGGCAATATCAGATTCAGTCGTCGAATCAAGGTTACTTAATCAACCCTTTCTGTTTCAGATAATTGATCGCAACCTGTTTGGCATCCTGGCCTTCTACGGCAATCTGCGCATTCAGCTGCTGCAAGGTTGGGCCGTCGAGCGTAGCGAATACCGGCTTGAGCAGTTCGGCGATATTGGCGTGCTGCTGCAGCGTTGCTTCACGAATAATCGGAGCCGGGGCATAGATCGGCTGTACGCCCTGTGGGTCTTCCAACGTTTGCAGCCCCAGCGCAGCTACCGGGCCATCGGTTCCATACGCCATCGCCGCATTCACCCCAGAGGTTTGTTCCGCCGCTGCCTTGATGGTCACCGCCGTATCGCCGCCAGCCAGTGACAGCAACTGATCCTGATTAAGCTTGAAGCCATAAGCATTCTGGAAGGCCGGTAGCGCGTCCGGGCGTTCGATAAACTCCGCCGATGCCGCCAGTTTGAACTTACCGCCGTCGTTGATCCACTTGGCCAGGTCTGCCAGGGTTTTCAGATGGTTGGCCTGCGCCACGTCCTGGCGAACGGCGATCGTCCAGGTGTTGTTTGCCGGAGCGGCATCCAGCCAGACGATTTTGTTCTGGTCATAGTCGAGCTTTTTCACCTTCTCGAACCCGGCCTGAGCGTTTTTCCACGCCGGATCTTTTTCATCGGAGAAGAAGAAGGCACCGTTACCGGTGTATTCCGGGTAGATATCAATCTCGCCGGAGGTGATCGCACCACGCAGTACCTTGGTGGTGCCTAGCTGCAGTTTGTTGGTGGTTTTGATGCCGTTGGCTTCCAGCACCTGCACAATGATGTTGCCAAGCAACGAACCTTCGGTATCAATTTTAGAACCCACGCGTACCGTATCGGCCGCCTGTGCAACACCGCTGGCTCCCGCCAGAACGGTCAAAGCCAATGCCAAAAAACGTGCGCGTAATGGGGTAATAGCCATGCTTTATCCTCTTTGATGATGCCTTCCGGCTATTTCGCCAGATCGATTGGAAAATCCTGCGCGGTATGGGTCCAGCGTATCACATGCTGTTTCCCGACACTCTCCTGTTCAAACGGGTGTACTTCAACAGCAATTGGCGTTACGGCATGGTCGACAAACCAGTTGCCATAGCCCTGCACCACAAATCCCTGGCTGCGTTGCCGGTAGGCTTGTTGCTCTGCCAGATAGACTTTTCGCAGGCCATACCAAGGCAAACCGGGTAAATCATGATGCACTAAATGATAGTTCAAATTGAGAAACAGCAGCCGCCACGGCCAAGAGGCCTCATTAATAATAGAACGTGCCTGCGGAGCGTCCACCGCACGATGCTCATAAAATGAGCGGATTTTGGTCAACCCCAGCGCCGGGTAGCTCACCGCCAGCAGATAAAAGGCGGCAGAAATGCCCTGTGTTTGCAGCCAGGCGAGCAGAGCCATCAACAGAATGCCGTGTACCAGCCACATCACCAAGGTACGCAATTCCCCTGCCAATATGGCTTTCAGGGCATTCGCCAGCGTGGCGGCAATATCCCATGCAGGGCCAAGCGTGACTCGCCCAATCAAGGTGTTGCGCACCTTGGCCAACAGAGGCAGCAAAACAGGAAACCGTTGCCACTGCGCCCGGCTGAAATAGTAACTTTCCGGATCTTCGGCAGGTTGGGTCAGATGATCGTCACGGTGATGCTGAATATGGCTGTCGCGGTACAGCCCGTAGGGATACCACACCGCCAGGGGAAGCAGGCCGAACAGTTGGTTGAGCCGTGGCCAGCGGGTAGGATGGCCGTGGATCAGCTCATGCTGCAACGAGAGATACCAGGTAGTCGCCAGCGTCAGCAGCGGTGCGCCCAGCCAGGGGCCAAGCTGCTGCCAGTAATGCACCACACCGAACCAACTGCCGTAAACCAGCAGCATAATGCCCCAGGTCGGCAGCTCCAGCCGCCAGACCCATTGCCGGTTAAGCTGTTGGATCCAGGCACGTTGTTCGTCATGCAGATAGTGGCTATGGGGTTTGGCTGAGGGCATTTTCCGGCTCGCTGAGGCTATTTTTCTCAGTATCAGCGAAGCGGATCGGCGCTCAAAATAACAAAAGTGGTATAGCAAAGTTAAAAACCAGCATCATGACGTTTCGCCCCTGGAAGGCGAGAGCAGACCACGTGTTAGCCTGCTCTGCTAACCTTACAGAGTCATTCCCCCATCACGGCATAAGCTTGCAATCGCTCGCGCCACCAGAGGCTGGCCAAGCCGGTAGCACTTTCTCGCCAACCGAAGTAGGCAGTGTCGCTATCACGCTCTGCTTCCACGCTTTTCGCTACCAACTGGCCGGTTTTCAGATAAGGTTCTGCCAGATAATGAGGCAGATAGCCGCAGCCCAACCCGGCCAGCTGCGCCTGCAATTTGGCCTCAAAACTGAATACCGTCAGTTGATCCTGCTCATCCAGCACGTGCAGACTTTGCGGTGAACTCACCCGCGATGAGTCATGAACCACCACTGCGCGATGCTGGCGGATGGTGCTTTTCTGCAACGGTTCCGGCTGATCTGCCAACGGATGGTGCGGGGCGACGGCAAACACATACTCCAACTGCCCTAGCGGGCTAAAAGCATAGCCAGCGCGCGAAGGGGGCTCACAAATCGCACCGATAATAATATCGGCACAGCCGTGTATCAGCGCCTCCCAGGAGCCAGCCAGCACTTCATGGCTGAAACGCAGCCGGGTGTGGTGGTGATTACGGTAAAACTCATCAATCAGCGGTAACAGCCGGGCAAAAGGGAACGATGCATCCACTGCCAGAGTGAGATCGCTCTCCCAGCCACTTTCTACATAGCGCGCCTGCTGCTCCAGATCTTGCGCTGCACGCAGCAATATCCGTCCCTTTTCCAGCATCAGCTTGCCGGTAGCGGTGAATTTTGCCCGGTGGCCGGAGCGATCGAGCAGCGTGATCGCCAGATCGCTCTCCAGTTTCTGCACCATGTAGCTCAGGGCAGAAGGCGTTTTAAACAGCGCGGCGGCCGCTGCGGCAAATGATCCATGGCGATCCAGTGCGTCCAGGATCAATAGCGCTTCCAGGTTTAGTCTCACCCCTTTCTCCCATTGATAAAAAAACTTAACAAGAAGGTAAAAATTCTACGCTATCTTTGAAAACGGCACCTACCTACCATTCATTCCATTGATACAGCGCATACGTCTTATTCACGGTAATACAATTGGAAGGTACATTATGTCGAAGTTTCAACTGCTTGATCCAAAAAATTCCGCACTCATCTTTATCGATCATCAACCGCAAATGGCTTTTGGCGTGGCCAATATCGATCGCCAACAGCTGAAAAACAACGTGGTAGCGCTGGCCAAAGCCGGCAAAATTTTTAATGTTCCCACTATTTTTACCTCGGTCGAAAGTGAAAGTTTCAGCGGCTATATCTGGCCGGAACTGCTGGCAGTGCATCCAGAACTCACCCCGATTGAACGTACCTCGATGAATTCCTGGGAAGATGCGGCATTCGTTAAAGCCGTGGAGGCCACTGGCCGTAAAAAACTGGTGATCTCCGCCCTGTGGACCGAGGTCTGCCTGACCTTTCCGGCATTGATGGCACTGGAAGCCGGGTATGAGGTTTACGTGGTCACAGACACCTCTGGCGGCACCTCGGTGGATGCCCATGAGCGCGCTATCGATCGCATGGTGCAGGCTGGAGCCATTCCGGTGACCTGGCAACAGGTGCTGCTCGAGTACCAACGCGATTGGGCACGCAAAGAAACCTACGATGCGGTGATGGATCTGGTACGTGAACACAGCGGTGCCTACGGGATGGGCGTTGACTATGCTTACACTCTGGTGCATCACGCCCCGGCTCGCAGCGGCAAGTAAAACCGCGCAGGGCTCACCTTGACTGACCGCATTCCCCTCCCGGCCGCGCGCCGGGATTTTTCAGGAGCTGGATCCATGTCCCATCAGCAACACGTTACGCTGGTGATCACTCACCATCTGGCTCCCGGCCAGGAACCAGCCTATGAAGCCTGGTTAAAACGCATCATGCCCGACGCCGCCCAGTTTGACGGCCATCTAGGCGTTAACGTCATTCGCCCCTCCGGTGATCAGCTGGCTTATACGGTGCTGGTACGCTTCGATAATCTCGACAATTTATACCGCTGGATCCACTCGCCTCAGCGACTGAAATATATCGAAGAAGTCACACCACTGCTGCAGGGGAGCGATCATATTGAGATCCGCCCCGGAGCCGAGTTTTGGTTCACACCTGCCAGCGCCAACGTGCGGCCACCGGCCAAGTGGAAACAGTTTTTAATCACCCTGCTGGTGATTTTCCCTTCGACCAATCTGGTGCCTTGGTTTTGGGGCAAGCTGCTGCCGGAACTGAGCGGCACACTGGCTGGGCATTTACTCAATGATGCCAGCGTTGTCGCCCTGGTGGTATTCCTGTGGATGCCGTTGGTTACCCGTCTGTTTCATCAATGGCTCACCCGCCATTAAAGGAAAACGTTATGAGTCACACCGCTTCATTGATCATCAGCAACGGTAAATTCCATACCGTCGATCGCGAAAATCCCACCGCTCAGGCCGTGGCGATCAAGGACGGTAAGTTTATGGCCGTCGGTAGTGAGAGCGACGTCATGCAACACGCCGGGCCGGAAACCCAGATCATCGACCTGCACGGCCATACGGCGGTACCAGGCCTGAATGATTCACACCTGCACCTGATCCGGGGTGGTTTGAATTACAACCTGGAACTACGCTGGGAAGGCGTGCCTTCGCTGGCCGACGCCTTACGTATGCTCAAGGAACAGGCACTGCGTACTCCCAGCCCACAGTGGGTCAGAGTGGTCGGTGGTTGGACCGAGTTCCAGTTCGCCGAGCGCCGTATGCCTACGTTGGATGAAATCAACGCTGCCGCCCCAGACACGCCGGTATTTATTTTGCATCTGTACGATCGCGCCCTGCTTAACCGCGCTGCGCTGAAAGTGGTGGGCTACACCAAGGACACACCAAACCCGCCAGGGGGCGAAATCCAACGCGACGGCAACGGCAACCCAACCGGAATGTTGATCGCCAAGCCCAATGCCATGATCCTCTACGCCACCTTAGCCAAAGGGCCAAAGCTGCCGCTGGAACAGCAGGTGAACTCCACCCGCCAGTTTATGCGCGAACTCAACCGCCTGGGCCTGACCAGCGCGATTGACGCAGGCGGCGGTTTCCAGAACTATCCCGAGGACTATCAGGTCATCGCGGAACTGCACGAAAAACAACAGCTGACCCTGCGTATCGCCTACAACCTGTTTACCCAACGGCCAAAGCAGGAGTTGGAAGACTTCCAGCTGTGGACGGATATGCTCAAACCCGGCCAGGGAACGGACTTTTACCGCCATAACGGCGCGGGTGAAATGCTGGTGTTCTCGGCGGCCGACTTCGAGGACTTCCTGCAACCTCGCCCGGATTTGCCTGAAGGCACCGAGGATGAGCTGGAACGCGTGGTACGCCATCTGGTGGAACACCGCTGGCCGTTCCGTCTGCATGCCACTTACGATGAATCTATCAGCCGGATGCTGAACGTGTTTGAGAAGGTCAACCGCGAAATCCCCTTTGCTGGTCTGCACTGGATTTTTGACCATGCGGAAACCATTTCTGAGCGTAATATCGAGCGAGTGAAAGCCCTCGGTGGCGGCATTGCCGTACAGCACCGCATGGCGTTTCAAGGGGAATACTTTGCCGAACGCTATGGCATCGAAGCTACCAGGCAGACTCCACCGGTCGCCGAAATGTTGGCGGCAGAACTGCCGGTTGGACTAGGCACCGACGCCACCCGCGTCGCCAGTTACAACCCTTGGACAGCGCTGTACTGGCTGGTTTCTGGCCGTACGGTCGGCGGTATGGCAATGTATGACGATCAGGCTCGTTTGGATCGTGAAACGGCATTAATGCTTTGGACACAGGGCAGTGCCTGGTTCTCTACCGAACAAGGGAAAAAGGGCCAGATCAAGGTGGGACAGTTGGCGGATATGGCCGTGCTGTCACAGGATTACTTCAGCGTACCGGAAGAGCAGATCAAGGGAATTGAGTCGGTCATGACCGTGGTGGATGGCAAAGTTGTCTATGCTGCGGGCAGTTTCTCGCCGTTCTCTCCGCCGCCGTTACCGGTACTGCCTGAATGGTCACCGGTGGTCAATGTACCGGGGCATTATCGCTCAGCACCGCCCGCAACCACCAGCAAGGTAGGTGCATTAAGCCAGGCACACCAGTGTTGCGGTCCTTGTGGCGTTCATGCTCACCAGCATGATATTGCCCGCCGTTCCAGCATTCCCATCGCTAACGAGAATGCCTTCTGGGGCGCATTCGGCTGTTCTTGCTTTGCGTTTTAAGCGTACAAGGGCCTTGCATGCTGCAAATGGGCGCAGCATGCAAGGCCCTACGGGATAGCACCGTTAGCCGCCTCCACAAGTCACCAGAGTCAATCGCGGTTGATATCCAACCAGCGGCGCTGTTCGGCAGAGGCGGCAATCGCATCCAGTACACAGGATACCTTCCAGCCCTCCTCGAAATCAGGCCACATCCGATCGCCCGCGGCAATGCCATTGACCAGATCGCGGATCTCCACCGTTTTCTGATCGTTAAAGCCAATGCCATGCCCGGCGCTGATGCAAAACGCGGCGTAATCCGGGTGCTTTGGCCCTACCATGATGGTTTTGAAGCCCTGCCGCTCTGCCGGTTCATCATGGCGATACAGTTTCAGTTCGGCCATGCGTTCCTGAGTGAAACTCAAGGTGCCCTTGGTGCCGGTCACTACATAAGTCAGGCCCATTTTGCGCCCGCAGGCAATGCGTGAGGTTTCGAGGGTGCCCATCGCACCATTGGCAAAGCGCACCAGCGCGCTGGCCTGATCTTCGTTTTCAACTTGGCACACCTTGGCCGGGTTGTTCGGATCGGGCCGCTGTTTGATCAGGGTTTGCATATCACCCGACACCGCGACGATATCCCCCACCAGATAATGCGCCATATTCACGATGTGCGCCGCCAGATCGCCCAACGCCCCAAGCCCGGCGCTGGCTTTGCGGCAGTGCCAGTCGATCGGCGTACGCGGGTCGGCCAGATAATCCTCATTATGCGTACCGTAAAAATGCACCACCTCGCCAATTTCACCGTTGGCAATGATTTCCCGCGCCAGCTGGCTGGTCGGGTTTTTCATATAGTTGAATCCCACCAGGGTTTTGACCCCTTTGGCCCGCGCAGCCTGCACCATCTCGGCGGCGTCTTGCGCATTCAGCGCCAGCGGCTTCTCGGAATAAACATGCTTGCCCTGTGCAATAGCCGCCAGGGCCATCTCTTTATGCAGGAAGTTCGGGGCACAGATATCCACCACGTCTATGGCGGGATCGGCCACCAGTTCGTGCCAGTCACCGGTTGAACGTACGAAGCCAAACTCCGCCGCACGCTGGGCTGCCAGCTCGGGTGTGACTTCCGCCAGCATCTCCAACACCAGCTCCCCTTTCAGCGGGAACACCGTGCTGGCCTGAGCATAAGCGATAGCATGACAGCGGCCAATATAGCCAGTACCGATCAATCCAACGCGCACCTGTTTCATCGTTTTCTCCCTTGCCTATTTTTGGAAAATAAAAATCATTATGTATTTATATGAAATTTAAATTTCATTAACAAGCCGATAATCAACTTTGCCCCGGATCCGTGACTGCCCTCATAAAATGCGGTGGATAAAGAACATGAGTAATCAAAATAGTGGGAAGGTACGGCTGGCATTAAGCTAAACCGCACTGCTATTATAAAACCGCGCGTGTGGCCTTGCTGCCACACTTTCGCCCCTTCAACAGAAGACACCTCATGCCGCCGAAAATCTTGCTCAGTGCCTGCCTGGCCGGTTTCAACGTACGTTATAACGCCTCCAGCAAAACCATTATCGATACCACCTTACAGCAGTGGCAAAAAGAGGGTCGATTGGTGGTGTGCTGCCCCGAATTGGCCGCCGGTTTCTCCACGCCGCGCCCACCGGCAGAGATTGCTGCCGCTGCCGATGGCGCTGAAGTAATAGCCAACCGGGCCAGAGTGCTCGACGCGCAAGGGAACGACGTCACCGACCAGTATCTGTTAGGTGCCCATCTGGCGCTGGATACCGCTCGTCTGCATGGTTGCCGCTTTGCCCTGCTGAGCGATCGCAGCCCTTCCTGCGGGAGTCAGACCATTTACAACGGCGCATTCAACGGCCAAACCCAACCCGGCAGCGGCGTCACTGCAGAGCTGCTGCGCCAACATGGCATCGAAGTATTTTCCGAGCACCAGCTCGACGTGTTGATCGAGCGTGTCCGGCTAGTCGAGTTGGGCCAGGCGATCCGCTAGCCGCTGACGCAGATGGGCAATGCCCTGCGGGTGCCGCACAAATTCATCCGCAGGCATCATTTGCCAGCACTGCCCTTCATTACCGAAACGGATCGCCGCAATCTGTGCCAAGGTGATTTCCCCCACCATAAACCAGGTGGGCGGCGAGCCAGGCGTGATCCCGGCGTAACGCTGCTGCCAGACAATTTGCCGTGCAGGCAATAGAATACCAAACTCCTCCTCGGTTTCCCGTTGCACACATTGCACCGGAGTTTCGTCCCCTTCACGTCCGCCGCCGGGCAAGTCCCAGCAGCCGGGCCAGGGGATCGCCGGGTTGTCATCACGCAGGTAAACCAGCACCTGGCCGCCGTACAGCAAGGCGATTTTCGCCCCGCCAAAGTCTTGGTCAATCATCTGCCCTGCCCCCTTTCAAACCGCAGCATACCAATATGCAAGATCGTTGAGGTATAGTGAAAACCTTCTTTGTCCTGACAGGCGAACAATAACCATGAACTCTGCTTTTTTAGTGACCGCGCAATGGCTTGAGCAACATATCAACGATGAAAATCTGACGCTGGTTGACGTGCGTATGGCACCTGTCGGTCAGGTGCCGAAGCAAGACATGTTGGCCGAATTTGAGCGGGGCCATATACCCGGTGCGGTGTATTTCGATATTGACGACGTCGCGGATAAAAATACGACGCTGCCGCATATGCTGCCCACGGCAGAAGCCTTTGCCGCTGCCGTAGGTAAACTGGGCATCAATGATCAACAGACTATTGTTTTCTATGATGGAGGCAATCAGTTCTCTGCCCCACGCGGTTGGTGGACGTTCCGTAATTTTGGCGCACAGCACGTATTCGTGCTCGATGAAGGTTTGCAGGGTTGGACATCGCGCGGTAACGCCTTGGAAACCGGCCCTGCAAAGCCTATCCCCGCGACCTTCCGCGCGCACTTTAATGCCGAAGCGGTGGTGGATATGCAGCAGGTTGAGCAGGCGATGAACGACCAGCGGCAGATCCTCGACGCCCGTGCCGCACCACGATTCTATGCCCAAGCCCCGGAACCGCGCCCAGGCCTGCACCGTGGCCATATTCCTGGCAGCATCAATATTCCGTATGGCGATTTGCTGGAGAACGGACGTTTCAAATCACTCGAGGCGCTGAAAAGAACCTTCGAAGAAAAAGGGGTCGATATCGACGCGCCCACCATCGTCAGCTGTGGCTCTGGCGTCACCGCCGCGGTGCTGGCCTTTGGCCTGCAATCACTGGGTGCCAAGCAGGTGAAGCTCTATGACGGTGCCTGGAGCGAATGGGGTGCCCTGAGCGGCAAGCAGCCGATCGCCCAAGATGAGTCAACTAACCACTAACAAAGAGGCTATCGTGTTCACGATCCGTCAAGCGTTGCCCGCTGATTTAGCGACCGTGCGGGAAATCGGGATTGCCAGCTACCTCGCTCACTTTGCTGCACTCTGGCAAAACCAGCAGGAGTTGCAGGCGTTTCTGACCAAGGATTTTGCCGAACAAGCGCTGGAGCCCTCATTGCGAGACCGCGATACTTGCTGGCTGCTTGCCTATGAGGGGGAGACGCCGGTAGGCTTTGCCAAGCTTAATTTTGACAGCCTGCTGGCGGCAACCGCAACCACTGGGGCCGAGCTGCAAAAGATCTATTTCCTGCCGCAGTTTGCCGGACGCGGCTATGGGGAAAGGCTCTATGCCGAAGTACAGCGACGCGCCATTGAGAGACAGCAACCAATCCTGTGGCTGGACGTGCTGAAAAGCAACGTGGCTGGCCAACGCTTCTATCAACGGCAAGGCATGGCGATCGTGGGTGAGGACAGCTATACCAGCGTCAGCCAATCCGTGGCCATGTGGGTGATGGCGAAAAATCTATAGCCACTTGGCGTTATGGGTAAAGGAGATGGTCAGCCAGCGGTGCGGGCTATCTTCACCAATGGCGTCGGCTATCTGGTCACGGATTTTATCCAGCTTGTGGACGCCGCTGTGTTCCATCTCTGGCGGGATCACGATATGGATTTCAATAAACAGCCCACGGCCAACGCGGGTGGCGTAATTGGAATAATCCAGGAAGCCATACTCCAGCGTCAGCTGCGCCATAATGGCTTCCACCTTGGCATCCAGGCTGTCCGGCGTCATCTGCAGCACTTCCTGAATAGCAGATTTTACCGTTTTGATCGGCACCGGGATCAAGACCAGCGTCAACAGTGCCAGCGCGACAGGGTCGGCATAGACGTTGAGGTATTCATAACGGGTTCCTTCCATTAGCCAGGAAAGAATAAAGGCCACCAATAACGCCGAACTGATACAGGCCGACATCAGCCAGCTTTTGTTATCCAGCGCGATCAGTTCCGATTTAACCTGCTTATTCAGCCGGCTTTGCTTAACGTAGAGGGTAAAGCAGAAAAGGCTGACGGTAACGGCATAGACAATCGCCCAGCCCAGCTCGAGTTCACGCCCTCCGTCGGCAATGCCTTTGACGGCGTTCACAAAGGCATACAGACACAGCAACGTCAGTAAACTGCCGTTAAATGCCAGCACCATTGGTTCGACATGCCAAAAACCATACTGAAAACGGCGGCTATGGGGTTGCCCCAGCAGGCGGGACACCAGCAGGGATAATGAACACATGCCTGCATCCAACGCCGAGAACATGCCGTCAAACACGATCGACATGGAACCGCAGACAATCCCAAACACGATCCCGGCACTGGCAATAAACAGCGTGCAGAATATCGACCTGCGCAGGATTTTTTGTTCTATTGCCGTGCTGGTTAACACCGGTGGCAACGTGGTGGGTGCTGTCGTCATAATTCCCTTATTTCAGTCGGAAAGTTCGGACATGTTCTACCGTCGGGCGGCATCGTACTGAGTATGATCGACAAATGCAGGGTGCACAAAAAAAAAGCGCCCTCGATGAGGACGCCTGATGTCGTGATACGCAGGATTAGGCGCCGCGTATGCGCTGGGTCAGCCCTTTCAGGAAGTAGCGCAGCATCTGATCGCCACATGGGCGGTAGTTTTTGGTGCCTTCTTTGCGGAACAGCGCGCTCAGCTCAGGCTTGGAGATACGGAATTCCACCGCGGTAAAAATCTGGTGCAGATCGACATCTTTCAGTTCAAACGCCACACGCAGCTTTTTCAGCACCAAGTTGTTGGTGATCGGCAGCTCAACCGCCGGTGCCGGGAATTTATCGTCTTTGCCACGCTTGAAGAACACCAGACCATTGAGGAAATGGGCCATCACTTCGTCGGGGCAGTTGGCAAAACCCGGCTCGCCTTCCTTGATCATGTAGGTCCCCATGGCTGCGACATCGACGTCAAAACCGTCCAGCTTGACGATCTCTACCATCTTCGCGTCATTAATAGCCAGCATGTAGCGCACGCTGCGCAGCACATCATTGTTAATCATGGAATAGCCTTTCGCTTGTCAATCAGGAGAGGCGTGCAGCGCTGCACACCTTGCATGGCGGCAGTATAGGGATCCGGCGGGGGTTTCTCAATGGAATTTCCACGGGCAAACCAGGGTTTACCCGCAGAGGTTAATGATTTTTCGGGTAAAGCGGAATGTCTTCGCCAACGATATATTTGTTACGCAGGATGGCGGAGATCTTGTCCATCAACATCACGATCACCACCAGGATCAAGGTGATAAACATCACCACGTCCCAGTTCCACAGCCGCATGTTCTCGGCATAGACCAGGCCGATCCCCCCTGCCCCGACAAAACCAAGCACCGCCGCCGAACGGGTATTGGACTCAATCTGGTACAGGCTCAGCGCCAGGAAGGTCGGGAAAGATTGGGTGAAAATGCCATAACGGTGTTTTTGCAATCCATTAGCACCCACCGCCGTCAGCCCACGGCTGGGGGATTTATCCACCGCTTCGTGGCCTTCGGCATACAGTTTGCCAAGCAGGCCGATATCCTGCATCACGATGGCCAACACCCCCGCCAGCGGCCCCATGCCCACGGCACGTACGAAAATCAGGCCCCAGATGGCCATATCAATCCCCCGCAGAATATCCAGCAGGCGGCGTACCAGCGTCGCCACCGGCCGAAGCACTGGTGAGGACATCACATTACGCGCGGCAAAAAACGACAGCGGCAAGGCGATCAACGATGCCGTAATGGTGCCGGCAAACACGATCGCCAGGGTGATAAAGATCTGTTGGAAATAATAGCCAAACGGCCAGTTGGCAAAGTCATGCCAGACAAACATGCGCATAAAGTAGCGGCTAATCTGTTGGCAACCGTTGGCAAATTGCGGCCAGGAAATGCCAAACACCAGGAAGAAGAAGACGTAATACAACACAATCGCCACGGTAATCATGCCGAGAGTGCGCAGATAGCGCCCTTGGCGTGAGAAGATTTCCGGATTCTGCTGCTTGAGTTGCTGCAGGTTGGTGGCAGAGATCGGCTGAACGGACATTAGGCTTTCCCCTCGACAACGCGTTTACGTAATTCACCGGAGGCGTAATCCAGCAGCGAAACCACCACGATAATCAGCAGCAGCGTCATGCTGACCTGATCGTAACGGTCGAGTTTGATATTGGTCATCAGCTCCTGACCAATTCCGCCTGCACCTACCAGGCCGAGGATGGTCGACTGGCGGAAATTGATTTCAAGCCGCATAAAGCTGTAGGACAGGAAGATCGGTTTGACCTGAGGCCACAGGCCGAAACGCATACGCTGTAACGGCGTGGCCCCACAGGCGGCCAGCCCGCGCACCGGCTTGTTGGAGGCGGTTTCGATCGATTCATAGAACAGCTTGGTCAGGCTGCCGATGGTGTGCAGCGCCAGCGCCATAAAACCGGGAATGGCACCGATGCCAAACGCCATCACAAACATCACCGCCCAGGCCAGCTCCGGCATGGTGCGCAGGAACGCCACCAGCGTGCGGATGGCAAAGCGCAGCGTCGCCGGGCTGTGGGTGTTATTGGCCGCCAAAAAGGCCAGCCCGCCTGCCACCAGCACGGAAAGGATGGTCGCCGCCAGCGCCAGCTGTAAGGTTTCCCAAATCAGCGGTAACTGGATATGCAGCCGGTAGCCCCAATAGGCGAAGGAGCCTTCGGTATGGCCGTCGGCGAACAGCAGCGGCCAGTGCAGTACCGGGATGGTTTCTGCCAGATAGTCAAAGAAATGGGGGATCGACACCCAGACGGTATGCAGGTTGAACTCGGCGATATTGCCTGCGCCAAGATAAAGCACCACCAGCCCGAGCGACCAGAGCAAGGTTTCACGCTTTTGCTTACTGCGGATCCGTTGGTAGTAGTGTGCGAAGTCTGTATTCAAAATCGCTTTCCATCTTCTTGTAGTGGAGAGTATTGTCCCCTCACCCCTACCCTCTCCCACAGGGAGAGGGAGCTAGATCGGTGTTATGGGCAAGGACATGAAGCCAATCTGTAGCACGTCCAAGGTACAAATTTGTGACTCGGTCAGTCCCCTCTCCCTGTGGGAGAGGGTTAGGGTGAGGGGCCGAGAACGTAGCCAGCCTTAGCGATCGCCCTTGGTCAGCTCACGCTTCATATCGATAATGGTCTGGTATTCCGCCAGCTTGACGTCGCCAATGTGCTGCTTGCCGCCCATCGCCTTGATAAAGCACTGATGGTTGTCGGTATCCAGCTTCTTGATGGCGGTAACCACCTTGGCTTTGAAATCCGCAGGCAGGGAGTTGCTCACCAGGATCGGGCCATTCGGGATCAGCGGCGACTGCCAGATAATGCGGATCTGCTTCATCAAATCTGGATGATCCATACGGATCATGCGGTTGAAGGCTCCGCTGGTATAGCCGGTGTTGTAATCACCAATCATCGAGGCCCAGGTGACCGCACCCTCAAACTGGCCGTTCAATACGCCGAGTACGTCCTGCTCATGACCACCAGAGAAGGTGACGCTGGAGAAGAAGTTGTTGTATTTGTTATCCGGCGTGCCGCCAAACTGCTTCTTGAACACCTGGTTTGGCACCAGGAAACCGGAGGTCGAATCCGGATCCGCAAAGCCGAAGGATTTGCCTTTCAGGTCTTCCAGCTTTTTGTAAGGGCTGTCGGCTTTCACCACCACCACCGAGTGATAGCCGCGCGACTGATCGGTATCATCCACCGCGATCCCCACCAGATCGACCGCCTTGGGATCCTTGATATACACCGAAGCAAATGACGAAGGCGACATGCTCAATACCAGATCGATCTTGCCCCCGAGCAGGCCCTGGATCACGCCAGAGTAGTCGGAAGAGTTACGCAGCTTGGTGTCTACGTTCAGCTCTTTATCGAGAAAATCTTTCACACACTGGTTATCGCCAATCTGTTGGGTAGCGTTCTGCCCCCCCAGGATCCCCAGGTTCAACTCTTTCGGCGCTTCCGCTGCACCTGCATTAAATACCATCATTACGCCAGCCATCATGGTGGTCAGTGTGAATACTTTTTTCATTGCGCATGCCCTGTGTGAAAAGGTAGAGGTGACGTTCAAGTGATTAATGGATCTGATTGGCTTCTTCGCCATACAGTTGCTGCAAAATACGTTCGTTAAGCTGCGACGGGTGGCCGTCGAAAATGATTTTTCCCTGAGCGATGCCAATCACCCGGGTGCAGTATTCCCTCACCAGTTCGACCGAGTGCAAGTTCACCATCACCGCGATATCGTTCTCGCTGACTTTCTGTAGCGCATCCATTATGCGGCGGGTGTTTTTCGGATCGAGCGAGGCAACCGGCTCATCGGCCAGCAGAATTTTGGGGTTTTGCATCAGCGCGCGGCAGATAGCGACGCGCTGCATTTGGCCGCCAGACAGGTTCTCTGCACGTTGCAGTGCATGCGGCAGCATATTCAACCATTGCAGCAGCTCGATGGCCCGCGCACGGTCAGCATCGTCGAATACTTTGAAGAAGGATTTCAGCGTCGAGGTGTGGCTGAGGCGGCCAAGCAGCACGTTGGTGATCACATCCAACCGGGGAACCAGGCAAAAATCCTGGAAGATCATGCCACAGCGGGCTCGCCACTGGCGCATCTGGCGGGCCGAGAGCTGCGCGATGTCCTGTGCAACTCCGTCGTCCTCAAAATGCAGCATTTCACCACAGCTGGAAGGAATGGTGCCGTTCAGCGTATGCAGCAGGGTTGATTTACCGGCCCCGGAGCGGCCGATCACCGCCACAAACTCCCCGGCGTGCAGATCAAAATTGATGTCGTCGAGGACGCGTTGCTGAGATTGATACGCCTTACCTAGCCCTTTTACCGCTAATACCTTGCGTAACGGGATCGGTTGCTGCCCTGGATAGTCGGTCGGTGCCAGTTTTAACAGTGCCTGCGCCATATGATTTCTCTGATTTCAGTGGCTAATCTTATGGGCACCTATTAACGAATAACTGTATGACACGCAGATGATGGTTTTATGGCCGGGAAATGACGTTCAACGCCATTTCCCGTGATTGGCAGGATTAAAATATGCGGATGGAGGTTTTATCGGCGTTCCATTTCACTCAATGCCGCACGCATTCCGTGGTCAAGAATAGCTTGCAGATCGGTGGTCACGGCAGCGGTAAGCCCAGGAATGGCATTGAGATCTTGACCCCAGTGCGCTTCATCGGCCAGCACGCTTTCTACCAGCGCCGCGAGCGTCAGGTCACGATGTTCCACTCCGGCCCACAACGTTGCAAACCTCGTCAACCAATGAGCATCATCCTGTAACGCATAGCTACCCGCCTGCCGTTCGCCACGATAGAAGGCCAGCAACGCCGCCAAAGCAAAGGTCAGCCGTTTCGGCAGCGCGGCATTCTTCTGTTGGCCAGCCAGCAGCTGCGGCAAGATACGCGTGCGGAACTTGGTCATGCCGTTCAGCGCAATCGACAGCAGCTGGTGCTGAATAAACGGGTTACGGAAACGGTTCTGAACCGCTTCGGCAAATGGCCGTAACTCTTCCTGCGGCAGATCGAGCACCGGCATAATCTCTTCGGCAATGGTACGTGCCACATAGCCGCCGATCTGCTCGTCGCTCATGGCCTCGCCCACGGTATTCAAACCGGCCAGGAACGCCACCGGCACCAGCGCCGTATGCGCCCCGTTGAGGATCGCTACCTTGCGTTCTTTATAAGGTTTGATGTCATCGACGATGTGGACGTTCAGATCCAACTTATCCAGATGTAGCTCTTTCGCCAGCCACTGCGGGCCCTGGATCACAAACAGATAGAAATGTTCCGCCGTGTCGAGGAAGCTATCTTGATACCCCAACTGCTGTTGCCACTGCTCTACTTCATCGCGTGGGTAGCCAGTGACGATACGATCGACCAGCGTTGAGCAGAAGGTGTTGCAATCGTTCAGCCAATCGGTGAACGCCTGCGGTAACTGCCACTGCTGCGCATAGCGCAACACGTACTCTTTCAGCGCTTCGCCGTTGTAATCGATCAGCTCGCACGGCAGCAGCACCCAGCCCTTGTCTGCAGCACCGTCAAAATGGCTGAAACGCTCAAACAGCAGCCGCGTCAGCTTGGCCGGGAAGCTGGCCGCCGGAGCGTCGGTGAACTTATCGTCCGGTAAATAACTGATCCCCGCTTCGGTGGTGTTGGAGAACACGAAGCGGATCGCCGGATCCCGAGCCAATGCCAGATAGCTGTCGTACTGGTGGTGAACGTTGATTTCCCGGTTGACCGAACGGATCAGGCGCGGCTCGCAAACCGCTTCCCCCTGCTCATTCAGCCCACGGATAATTGTGGTATACAAGCCATCCTGAGTATTGAGCGAAGGCGGCTGCTGGCTGTCAATTGGCCGCACCACCACCACGCCGGCATTCAGCCCGGTATGCTGGTTTAGTAGGTCGATTTGCCAATCGACAAAGGCGCGCAAGAAATTACCTTCACCGAATTGGATAATGCGATCGGGATATTGCGCGCCAGGAAATTCACTACGATTAAGTTGTTTCATTATTGCTCCTTGCATCCGGTGATCCCCCAGGTCGTAAATTACACTCGGCAAGACCTGGGGAGTAATCAAGTTAGTTAAAATGAATCACGCCTTTAATCAGCTGTTTATTATTAATCACTTCTGCTTCATAAATATCTGCCAGCGTGGAAAATTCGAATTGATGGGAAAGCATCATCCCGGCAGTTATTTTTCCGGCGGCCATTAATCGCCCTACCTTGATAAAGTCTTCTTTGGTCGCATTGCGGCTCCCCATCATGGTGGTTTCCTTTTTATGGAATTCCGGATCGGAGAATTGCAGATCGCCCTTGAACAGGCCGACAAACGTAATGCTGCCACCATGGCGGATCAGGTTGACGCTATGGTTCATCGCATGCTGATTGCCGGTGGCATCAATGATTTTTGCCGCCAGCATGCCGGAGAATTGGGCTCTTAAGGCCGCGTCAAAACCGGCGTCCGATGGATCTAGCGTGATCAGCCCAAGCATTTTTTCTACATGGGCACGGCGCTCTGTGCTGGTATCGGCCACGATCACGGTTGCCCCGTCCGCCTTGGCGATAGCCGCAACCCCCAGACCAATCGGCCCTGCCCCTACCACCAATAGATGATCGCCCTGCTCGATGGCCGCTCGGCGTACGGCGTGGGCACTGATAGAGAATGGTTCAATCAGCGCCGCCGCTTGGGGCTCCACATCATCCACAGCCAGCAGGTTGCTCACCGGCACGCTTAAAAACTCGCTAAAACCGCCGTCTTGATGCACGCCAATCACCGAGATATTTTCACAGCAATTGGGCCTGCCGCTGGTGCATGCTCCACAGTGATGACAGGAGACATAAGGGATCACCGCCACACGCTGCCCGACGCGCAATTCACTCACCTGGCCACCGACGCTGACAATCTCGCCGCATATTTCATGCCCCAGCACCCGCGGGTAGCTGAAGAACGGTTGCTGACCAGACCAGGCGTGGATATCGGTCCCGCAAATGCCTACTGTCAGTATTTTTAGCACCGCTTCGTCCGGCGCAGGCTGCGGTACCGGCCTTTGTTGGTAAACCAGCCGGGTCGGCTCCAGACAAACTAGCGTATTCATTGTGGTCATGATCCCTCCTCCTGTGATGTGGCGCTGTTATCCCGCAAAAAGAACAGGCGTATTGTGCTGATGAGGAGAATTTGTGAGTCAGCACAAATTAAACCGGTTTAAATGGGTTTTAAATGCTTAAAAAACACCTTAGCCCACAGAGGGATCTCATGAGCAGAACGCAAAACCTCCGCCAGAACGTGGTTAATCAGATGATCGACGGCATCATCAAGGGCCATATCCGCTCACCGCTGCCTTCCCAGGCGGGGCTGGCAGAAATGTATAACATCAGCCGCACCACGGTGCGTCACACGCTCACGCACCTGCATCAACGCGGGGTTCTGGAGAAGGTCAAGGATGATTATGTGATCCTGCGCATGCCGCTGGCAGAAGACGGCTTTGAATGCATGAGCCACTCGCTGGACGAGCAAGGCAAGCTGTTTGAGAAAGCGTTCTATCAGATGATTAACCAAAAGCAGCTGCGCGCGGGGGATTCATTCACCGAATTGCAGCTTTCACGCGCGGTTAACGTCAGCCCGGTAGTGGTGAGGGAATTCCTGCTGCGCTTCAGCCGCTTTGACCTTATTGACAACGTACGCCGCGGCCAATGGAGCATGAAAAAATTTGATCAGAACTATGCCGAGCAGCTGTTTGAACTCCGTCAAATGCTGGAAACCCACGCGCTATCACGCTTTATCAACCTGCCCGCACAGGATAGCCGCTGGTTGCAGGCCAAAGAGTTGTTGAACCGCCATCGCGAGTTGCGCGACACCATCAGCGACAATTATCGGCTGTTCTCTCAGCTGGATCGTGACTTCCACACCCTGATCCTGTCAGCAGCCAACAATCCGTTTTTCAATCAGTCGCTGGAAATCATTTCGGTGATTTTTCACTTCCATTATCAATGGGATGAAACCGACCTGAAGCAAAGAAATATTATTGCGATTGAAGAGCATATGGCCATTTTAAGCGCCCTGATCTGCCGCAGCGACCAGGAGGCCGCCCGTGAGCTTCACCGCCATCTTGATACTGCCAAACAGTCGATGATCCGTTCCATCAAACAGGATGCCTGCTGATTTTTATTGATAAAAAACCGAGTGAAACGGGATTTAAAACCGATTAAAAACAGCAAAATCGTAACCGCCGCACGGAACCGGTTAAAAAAAGCACCATGAAACATTTTCGCCGCCTAGGCTCACTGCCGAAAGACATACCGTTGTTAACACCGAACCAGGGCCATGCCCCGGCAGAATAACTATTATTAATACGGAATATAGAGGCGAGTGATGGAAAAGATAACCACCGTGAGCACTGGTAAAGAACCGGCGGACAGTTATTCAGATAGCATTAATCCTATACCCAAAGGCGGCATAGCGGAGCGCTCTGCAAAAATTAAAAAAATCCAGACTACGGCAATGATCCTGTTATTTTTTGCTGCCGTGATTAATTTTCTCGATCGCAGTTCGCTGTCCGTCGCCAACTCCACCATTCGTGAAGAAATGGGGTTGAGCGGTACCGAGATCGGCCTGCTGCTTTCCGCCTTTTCGCTGGCCTATGGGATTGCCCAATTACCCTGTGGACCGCTGCTGGATCGCAAAGGCCCGCGCATCATGCTCGGTCTGGGGATGTTTGTCTGGTCTACGTTCCAGACGATGTCAGGCATGATCCACAACTTTACCCAGTTTATCTGGGTGCGTATCGGCCTGGGGATCGGCGAAGCCCCCATGAACCCTTGCGGCGTGAAAGTCATCAACGATTGGTTCAACATCAAAGATCGCGGTATGCCGATGGGGATCTTTAACTCGGCCTCCACCATCGGGTTAGCCATCAGTCCACCAATCCTCACCGCCATGATGCTGCTGTTAGGCTGGCGCGGGATGTTCATCACCATTGGTTTACTGGGCATTGCGTTATCCATTGGTTGGTACATGCTGTATCGCAACCGTGAAGACATCAAACTCACCGAGCAGGAGCAAAGCTATCTCAACGCCGGTAGCGTGAGCGCACGCCGTGAGCCGATGAACTTCAAGGAATGGCGATCGCTGTTCAAAAACCGCACCATGTGGGGGATGATGATCGGCTTTAGCGGCATCAACTACACCGCCTGGCTGTATCTGGCCTGGCTGCCGGGCTACCTGCAGACCACCTACCATCTGGATTTGAAAAGTACCGGTATGTTGGCGGCAATCCCGTTCCTGTTTGGTGCGGCGGGCATGCTGTCAAACGGCTTTGTCACCGACTTCCTGGTGCGCCGGGGCATGGCTCCGCTCAAGAGCCGTAAAATCTGTATCGTCGCCGGTATGCTGCTTTCCGCTGGTTTTACCTCCGTCGTGGCACAGGCCACCACCACCACCAGCGCGGTGGCATTAATCAGTATGGCGCTGTTCTGTATCCACTTTGCCGGTACTTCCTGCTGGGGGCTGATCCACGTGGCGGTCACATCCCGTATGACCGCCTCGGTGGGCAGCATTCAAAACTTTGCCAGCTTTGTGTTCGCTTCGTTTGCCCCGGTGATCACCGGCTGGATCCTGGATACCACCAACTCATTCAGCCTGGCACTGACCATTTGTTCCTGCGTTACCCTGATCGGGGCGCTGTCCTACGTGTTTATCGTCAAACACCCGATCACCGACAGCGCGGCCTGATCGCCAGATTTTCCCTCTCCAACCGGAGAGGGATCCTCAATCCAGGGCAAAAAAATCCAGACCCAGCGCGGACTTGACCTGTGCCAAGGTGCCCTGAGTCACCTGATTGGCCCGCTGGCTGCCCTCTCTCAGGATACGCATCAGCTCGCCCTTATCGGCGCTGTACTCGGCCCGCCGGGTGCGGATAGGCTCCAGCAGGGTTTGCAGGCAATCCTCCAACAACCGTTTAATCTTCACGTCACCCAAGCCGCCCTGACGATAGTGATCCTTCAACTGTGCCACCAGCGCTGCGTCCTCGCAAAACGCGTCCAGATAGGTGAATACCATATTGCCTTCCACCTGGCCGGGATCGCTGACGTTCAGGTGGTTGGGATCGGTAAACATGCTCATCACCGCCTTATGCACTTCGTCGGCGCTGGCCCCCAGCATGATGGTATTGCCGCGTGATTTCGACATCTTGCCCTGCCCGTCCAGCCCCGGCAGCCGACCAACGCGGCTCAGCAACGGCTGGCACTCCACCAGCACCTCGCGATCGACGATGCGGTTAAAGCGCCGGACAATTTCGTTGGTTTGCTCCAGCATTGGTAACTGATCTTCCCCAACTGGCACATGAGTCGCCCCAAAAGCGGTGATATCCGCCGCCTGGCTGACCGGGTAAATCAGGAATCCGGCAGGCAGGCTACGTGAAAAGTCTTTCTCGATGATTTCGCTTTTCACCGTGGGGTTACGTTCCAGGCGGGCGACGGTGACCAGGTTGAGGTAATACATCGTCAGTTCTGCCAGCGCCGGAAGCGCCGATTGCAGACACAGCGTGGTCTTGGCAGGGTCGATCCCCACCGCCAGATAGTCGGCCACCACGTTTAGCACGTTGGCACTGATTTTTTGCGGATTGCTGCCGTTATCGGTCAGCCCTTGCAGGTCGGCCACCATTACCGTTTGCTGATGATGATGCTGTAGCTCAACGCGCTGGCGCAGTGAACCGACGTAATGACCCAAATGCAGTGAACCGGTGGCGCGATCGCCAGTCAGAATGGTGTAACTCATAGCCTTGCTCCTGGAAGTAAACAGACCGCCGGATCAACGCTATAAAAATGCCGCCAAAACCGGCGGCATTAAAAAAAGAGGGATGAATACCCGTGCCGCCCTTAGAAAAGGCGCCACCAGCTAAAACAAGATGTGAACTGCGGGAAGATATTCATTCGGCTACGTTACACCCCGCCCAGAACCGCGTCAAGGGCGACATCCGGCTCAGAAACTCACTTCAGCTGTAGGCACGGCACGGATCGCCACGCCAAAACTCTCGATACTCGACAAGGTCGCATTATGGTGAATACGGATTTGCAACCCGCTGGCATGGGGCTTGTCGTGGCTGGTATGTGCATCTGCCGCCAGCACCACCGGATAACCCAGGCCAGCAGCTCGACGGGTGGTGGTATCGACGCAATATTCCGTGGAATAGCCGCAGATCACCAGCTGTGTCACCCCTTCGGCAATCAGCAATTTGCCGAGATTGGTACATAAAAAGGAATCCGGCGTGGTTTTGTCTATTCGATGATCGCCGTTTTTCACCTGTAACGCAGCATGAATTTGCCACGCTTCGCTGCCGTGCGGTAGTTCCTCATGAGCCGTCTGATGCTGAATAAAAATTACCGGCGCACCAGCCTGCCGGGCACGTTCACTCAGTTGATTAATCCGCGTGAGAACCTGCTCGGCCTCTGCTGGCGGGGGATTAAACAAACCCTGCTGCACATCGATAACTAACAACGCTGACTTCATAGCTGGCTCCAAAAGCGATCGTAAAATAGACAGTGTTCGCACTCGTTAAACAAGTGGCTGACGTGGGCGGAAGATATGATCCACACCCTGCTCACGCATATTCTTCACCAAATCGTGGCCACCGTTGGGCGTGGCCTGCGCCAATTCCCTCTCGGTGGCAAACACCGGGCTGGCCCAGAAAATATTCACCGTATCACCGTATTGTTTAGGCAATACCAAGTGCTCACTGTAGGGATAAAATGACGAAGAGAGCACATAGCCTTCATAGCCCTGCGGAGCCACCGCCGACGCCAGCGTATGGCCTTCGCCAAACCAGGTGATGTTCGCCCAGGGCACATGGGCAAATCCAGCTAGCGCGCTGGCCATCTGCACCGCATTCTCTTCGGTCATATACTGCCCATCGATGGCTATCGCCATCTCCATCCGGCGGAATCTGGCAGCATCGTCGTTGAACAGAATCTCTACCCACGGCATCGGCCGAATGCTGACACCCATGGTCAGAAAATAGTAAACCCCGTCGCGCTCATGCTGGGTGATGGCCATCGGCGGCCATTTGCCCTGATCGATAGCGTAATACTTCACCGAAGGGCCAAAGTGTTGTTCGTATTGAGCCAGGTAATCACTCTGCATTTTTGGCCAAGGATTCCCCTCTTCCCGCTGCCAGCTACGCCAGAACTGCCGGGTATTTTCCGCCAGCGCATATTGCGTATTGGTGGATGCAGAGCCCAGCGGATAGGCCAATGGGTTCTCTTTGATGCAGCTTGCCGAATAGCAGACCGAGTGATCGATGTATAAACTCCAGCCGGGGATCACCGCTAGCAGTTGCCCGTGATACCACAGGGCAGCCCCGTCGTCGCTTTCCGTCCAGACAACCATCAGCCCTGCGGGATCCAATGGCGCTTCGCCTTCCAGATTACGGCAATACTCAGCCGCCAACATAGGGGGAAGGCCAGCTTCCATAGCGGCGCGATCTTCCTGCTGCGGAGCCGTAGCCAGGTTGCGCAGCCAGCAGGCACGCACCTGAAAACGTTCACTGTACTCTTCCGTTGGGTAGATATAAAAATAGGCGGCCCGGCTATCTTGCTGAACCACCGCGACCAGCGTTTGATTCTCGTTATTCACTTCAGCAAGTACGTTTGACTCGTTCATATCACCTCAAGGGGTTGCTGGCGCACAAATAGGCTGTACGCTAAAAATAGAATATTTCTCTGGGCCAGTGTAGAACGCATCATCAATCGGGATCACGGGCAATAGTCTCAAAAGTGGCTGCGCTGGCTAACATTGCGCTGATGCGCTCTTATTCATGCGCCGCATCGCCCGATGGTAGGAGCCATTGCGTACCGAAGCGCGCAGCACTCGTCCAACGCCGCCAATGCCAATACGCACGCACCGCCGCCTGGTCGCTCCTGGGGTGAATCCCAACTGTTGCTGCGCCCAGTCCGGCAACAGATCGATCCCTGCCTGCATCACCAATGCGCCGAACGGCCGCGCCAGCGTGCTGGGAGCCGGGGCCGCCAGCAGAATGCGCGCCACTTCCAGCGTGCGTTCATCGCAGACCAACTGCGGGCGCATCTGTTGCAGATAATCGTCAACCGCCGCACAGGATTTTGGGACATCGCGCGCGCCCAAGGCTTCCGCGACGCGAGCCGCTTCACGATAATAGGTATCCTGTTGAGCAAGGGACAGATGCGGATTGCGGTAACGCAGGTGCGAGGCCAGGAAACGGCTGCTTTCGGCGACATGGACCCAGGTGAGCAGATGCGGATCGCTGGCGGCATAAGGCTGGCCGTTATTGTCGGTGCCGTTGACCTGTAAATGGATGGCTTTGACTTTGGCGATCAGGCGTTGCGCCTCTGCACTGGGGCCAAACGTGGTGACGGAGATAAACTGGCTGGTACGACGCAGACGGCCCAGCATATCCTCACGAAAGTTGGAATGATCCCATACTCCTGCCAAGGCCAACGGGTGCAGCATCTGCAACAGCAGCGCACTGACGCCGCCGCAAAGCATGGAGGTGAAGTCACCATGCACTTGCCAAGTGACAGACTGCGGGCCAAACAGCCCCGGATCGCCAGCCGGATTTTCAAAATCAATCCCGCCGAGTGCCAGCCCGGTCAGGCTGAGCACCTGTTTCTCTATCGCTGCGCGTATCACTTCCATCCCCCTGTCCACGGCCTATGGCGCAGTTTATCATAGTGAGGGGCTGAGTCTGAGACTGCTCAACTCGCTATGTGGATAGCTAAAATGACAATAATGACAATAGAGTGAGAATTTCGATGATAACGATAAGAAAGCGTGTGGTTACGGATAACGTGCAGCTAGTAGAAATCTGGCAGCGCTCGGTGCGCGCCACCCATAACTTCCTGGCCGAAGAGGATATTACGCGGCTATATCCGCTGATCCTCAACGATTATCTCCCGGCGGTCAGCGTCTGGGTTGCCGAAGATGCTACGGGACAGCTATGCGGTTTTATCGGCCTGGATGGCAACAAAGTGGAGATGCTGTTTATTGATGCCGATCGGCGTGGCGAAGGCATTGGCAAGGCCTTGCTGGCGGAGGTTGAGGCCATGCATCAGGAACTGCTGCTGGACGTCAACGAGCAGAATCCGCAGGCATTGGCATTTTATCAGCATTACGGTTTTGTGGTGACGGGCCGCAGCGAGCTGGATGGCCAAGGCAAGCCTTTCCCATTACTGCATATGAAGCTGACAGCGCGGTAAAAACGGGCCCCTTCCCATGATGAGAGAGGGGCTGTCTAACGGCAGATCAAACTTTATTGCCCACTTGGCTCAAACGCGGCCATACCATCATGGTGGTATCCAGCAGCCGCAGCAGATCTTCACGGCTGGCTCCTTCTCGCGCCTGGGCGGACATCCCTTCAATCAGGCAGATTATGTATTTCGCCAACAATGCGGTATCGGTACGAGCCAGCAACTCCCCTTGCTGCACCTTACGATCAAAGCAGGCTTTCAGACTGGTTTCCTGCGCAAAATGCTTGTTGCGCAGCATCTCGGCCAGATCGTTTGAAGAGGAGGACAAGGCGGCGTTGGCACAAACCATAAAACAGCCGCTAGGGTTTTCCGGATCGGTAAATACCTCTGCCGAGGTGCGCAAATAAGCCTCGACGATATCGGCTATCGGTAACTCCTGGGCCAGCAGGCGGTTGTAACATTCCACGTAGCGGCTCAGATAGCGCTCAACTGCGGCGCGAAACAGCCCCTCTTTGTTACCAAACTCCGCATACAACGTAGGCGCTTTAGCCCCGGTCGCTTCCACCAGATCGGCCAACGAAGTAGATTCATAGCCATGGCGCCAGAACAGCTCAAGCGCCTGCTCAACGGCCTGATCGCGATCAAACTGCTTCGGCCTGCCGCGTGATTTCTTCGCGCATGCGTCTTCATTATTGATACTCATAGACCCCTCACTTTCCCGGCGGCCCAACGCGGGCACAATCATTAAATTATCGATCGGTACAAAAAATAGTACGCCGTCGATGATAAGCGAGCAACTTTTAATTAGCGATCGGTAAGCAATGCGGCCAATGACGCCCCTGCCGGGCAGAAAATGGCGTTCAATCCGGGCCGCATCTTGCTACAAGGTGGAGAAGAATTCGAATGAATTTTAATAATAAGCATTAAATAACAATACGTTAATTTAAATCCCCATCTTAACATTTCTTCCCCATCCGCCAGCAGCTTGAGCGGGATAGCACGAATTAATTAACGACCACTAAAAAAACATTTGCAATCGTTCGGGCAGAGGCCTAACATTAACTTATCGACCGTTAAGTAATTAAACGGGATAACGCAAAAACTTTTATTGCTCATGTAGAGATAGGAAACCATTATGAAAAACCTGAAAATGACCCTCGCCGCCATCGCACTAGCTTCTGTATCTTTCGGTAGCTTCGCCGCAGAATTGGTCAACAGCCAACCGGCCGATCTGCAACAATCAGGCGTGATCACCGTGAGTGGCGCTTCTGACCTGACATCGCTGGAAAATAAACTGGCGGCTAAAGCGGATGCAGCCGGTGCCAAATCCTTCCAGATCATCGCAACAACCGGCAGCAACAAACTGCACGGCACCGCGATTATCTATAACTGATCGTTAAACGGTTTTATGCAAAGAGGCGGCCCTGGTGCCGCCTTTTGCTTGTCAGCCAAACCAGCCCAATAGCCGGAACCACAGATAATCCAACGGGACCAACAGCCCAAAGGTTAACAGGGCCAGCAGCAGGCACAGTTTCAGTCCTTCACGCGGCGGAACTTTCCCCATCCCCATTGCCACCACAATCGGTGAGGCCTGATACGGCAGCAACGGCGTGGCATAGCCAATCACCTGCGTCATCAATACCGTGGTTAGCGGCAAGCCACTCCCCTCTGACAGAACCTGTGCCAGCGGCGTGAACAGCGCGGGTACGCCATTGGCCGTCACGACAAAATTCAACAGCGTCGTAATACCGATCACCATGCCAAAAGCGGTAAATGGCCGATCCTGGGTTTGCGGTATGACGTTCAGCAACGCGCTGCCTAACCAGTCCCCCAATCCGGAATGGCTCACCAAAGCCGTCAACCCAAGGATCCCGGCCACATAGAGACAGGTGCGAATGTTGGCACCGGCAGCAAACTGCTCCCCCGTCAGGAAACCAATGCGCGGCAACAGGCAAACGCAAGCAGCAGCCAGCCCTACCCAGGCGGGAGCGATGCCGTGCCAGCTATCGGTGATCCACAACAGCACCGTGATCAGCAACAGCGCAATCAACCGCCATTCCGCCAAGCTAAGTGGACTCTGCTCGGTGGTTTTTTCCACCGGCTGTGGTTTGGCACGGAATAGCCAGCAGATGCATAACGTCAGTAACGCGCCTTTCGCCAGGCCCAGGATCGGTGCATGCAGCAGCAGGTAAGCCAGATAGGTAAAGTGAATACCATAGGCGCTTTCTGCCGCCCCGCTCATGACCAGATTAGGTACGTTGGCAGGCAGAATGCTGGCCGAAAGTTGGAAGGTGCCAAACCCCACCGCTAACGCCAGGCCGTAGCGGCCACGCGATCCTTCCGCCAACCCGGCACGTTCGGCCAATGCCATAATGATCGGCATCAGCAGGGTAATACGCCCCATATTCGACGGCATGACAAAGGCCAGCGCATAGCTGATGGCTACCACACCGCCCACCAGCCGTGGCCAGGAACCGGCCAGTAGCGGCAGAATGCGGTTGGCCAGCCGATCGGCCAGCCCCGTACAACGAATGGCCGTTCCCAGCACAAAGCCGCTCAATACCAGCCAGAATGCCGATGAGGCAAACCCGGAAAACACCACGGCCGTCGGCGCTAGCTGTAACACCATCACCGCAGCAAAAAACAGCAGCGCAACCAGATACTCCGGCAAACGCGACGTTGCCCATAAGGCGATCACCACCAAAGTCACCAGCGCGGAAACGCCCATCGGGTAATCCATCATCCCTACTCCCTGCTATAGTTAGTATTTTGTTATCAACTGGTTATATCTTCACATAACGGAAACGCCCGAACGGTGAAACGGCTCACAGTTCACGGGCGGCGGCCAAATGGGCCATACTTTCCCCGCGCCAAGAGACTACTCTGCTTGCAGGCTAGCACCCGCTATTTTCCCTTTTGCCAAAAGTGGCCCATGCTTAGAGGGGCGAGCATTTGGCACACGTTTACTGACGAACCGGGGTACTGACTGATGACGAAAAAGACCACGCTGTTACAGTTTTTCCATTGGTACTACCCGGATGGCGGCAAGCTATGGCAAGAGGTGGCCGAACGTGCCCCCGCCCTGGCCGAGCTAGGCGTGACCGATCTATGGCTGCCACCGGCCTATAAAGGGGCTGCGGGTGGCTATTCGGTGGGGTATGACAGCTACGATCTGTTCGATCTGGGGGAGTTTGATCAAAAAGGCACCCGCGCTACCAAATATGGCGACAAAGAGGCGTTGACGCAGGCCGTTAATAGCTTGCGCGAGCACCAGATCCGGGTGATCTATGATGTGGTGTTCAACCACAAGATCGGCGCCGATGACAAAGAGCAGGTGCACGTCTATAAGGTTGATGAAGATAACCGTAACGATATCGCAGAGGTTGGCATCGACGCGCTGGCCTACACCCGCTTTACCTTCCCTGGTCGGCAAGGCACCTATTCCAAATTTATCTGGGACTACACCTGCTTTAGCGGCGTTGATTATATCGAGCAACCAGATGACAAAGGCATCTTCAAAATTGCCAATGACTACGGCGAAGAAGGTTGGAACGACCAGGTTGACGACGAAAACGGCAACTTTGACTATTTGATGGGCGCTAACGTGGAGTTCCGTAACCAAGCCGTCGTTGAGGAGCTAAAATACTGGGCTCGCTGGTTGATGGAAATCCTGCCTTGTGACGGGTTCCGGCTGGATGCCACCAAACATATCCCAGCCTGGTTCTTTAAAGACTGGGCAGATCACGTGCGCGATGCGGCACAGCGCGATCTGTTTATCGTGGCCGAATACTGGTCACACGATCTGGCGGCATTACAACAGTATTTAGCACTGGTCGATGGTAAGGTGATGCTGTTCGACGTACCGCTACAGCTGAAATTCCATCTGGCGTCAAAACAGGGCGATGGTTACGATATGTCGCAGCTGTTTACCGATACACTGGTCGCCGTCGATCCTGCCCATGCGGTAACCCTGGTGGCAAACCATGACACTCAGCCGTTGCAATCGCTCGAAGCGCCGGTCGAACCCTGGTTCAAACCGCTGGCCTACGCCCTGATCCTGTTGCGTGAACAAGGCGTTCCTTGCCTGTTTTACCCGGATCTGTACGGTGCCAGTTATAGCGATCAAGGCGATGATGGCCAGGAATACCAGATTGAAATGCCGGTGATTGCCGAACTGGAGAAGATGATCCAGGCGCGTCAACGTTTTGCCAACGGCGAACAGCACGACTATTTTGACGATCCCCACTGCGTCGCCTTCAGCCGCAGTGGCACTGCCGAGCAACCGGGTTGCGTGGTGGTGATGACCAACGGGGCCGAAAGCAGTAAAACCGTCGCACTAGGCGAAAATTTTGCGCATAAATCCTGGCGTGACTTTCTCGGCAACCGCGAGGACGATATCATGACAGATGAGCACGGTAGCGCAGCCTTCCCGGTCAACGGCGGCAGCGTTAGCGTCTGGGTCATGGCTGAAGCAGAGTAAGGTCCTCCGGGGAGGCAATGTACCACCCCGGCGGCAAAACCCATTTTTGCCTTTTTGGTCCGATTTTTCATTAAGACCATAAGCAAATATTCACAGCGGAGCCTAAATAGGGTACAAGGCTGCATGAAAATTCCAAAACGACTCCAGCCATTGGTAGATGATGGTTTAATCGACGACGTCATCCGCCGTTTGAAAAGTGGCAAAGAAGCCGACGTATTTATCGTGCGTTGCGGTAAAGAGATCCGCTGCGCCAAAGTGTACAAAGAAGCCGATAAACGCAACTTCAAGCAGGCCGTGAACTACCAGGAAGGCCGCAAGGTGCGCAATAGCCGCGATGCACGCGCCATGAGTAAAGGCTCCAAATTTGGCCGCCAACAGCAGGAAGAGGCCTGGCAGAATACCGAAGTGGACGCGCTATACCTGCTGGCCAAGGCTGGCGTACGTGTGCCACAGCCGGATATCTGCCTGGACGGTGTATTGCTGATGGAGCTGATCACCGATGAAGAAGGTCTGGTAGCCCCACGCCTGAGTGACGTCACGTTAACGCCGGAACAGGCGTTGAACGATCACGCCTTGATGATGAACTATGCCGTGCGCATGCTCTGTGTTGGGCTGGTTCACGGCGATTTGTCAGAGTTCAACGTGCTGATGGATAAAGACGGGCCGGTGATAATCGATCTGCCGCAGGTGGTAGATGCCGCCGCCAACAACCACGCCAAAAGCATGTTTGAACGCGATATCAACAATATGACTCACTACTACGGCCAGTATGCGCCGCAACTGCTGGGCAGCAAGTATGCCAAAGAGATTTGGGCGCTGTATCAGGAAGGTAACCTGACGCCGGAGACAGAGCTGACAGGCAAGTTTGTTGAAACCAGCAAGCGGGCCGACGTTGACTCGGTGCTGGAGGAGATCCAGGCGGCCAGTGATGAGCACCAGCGGCAAATGATGGCGCGTAACGAAGAAGAAGATTGATATTCAGCCTCAAAATTACCCCTCACCCTAACCCTCTCCCACAGGGAGAGGGGACCGTTCGAGTTCGATTTCAGTTGCAGAAGTCTACCTGATCACCGCACTGAGTCAGATCTCTTTTATTGATCACCCTACACGACTAGGCACTGTACCTGCCCCTTTGCGGAAGTAATAGAGTGATCACCGTACCTGATTACGACACCATTCCAGCTCCCTCTCACTAAAGGAGAGGGTTGGGGTGAGGGGCACAGACAAACTGCGGGCTGGAATAACAACTCAAAGCCAACGCCTTACCTGATCGCAAAACACCCGATAGTCTTGCCCAAAGTTGTCTCGTAGGAACGCCTCTTCACGCGGGATCTGTACACGATCCAGGTAGGCAAAAAACAGCCCCCACCATAACCAGACGCCGATCCCTCCCAGCAATAGTCCCCAAGCTGCCAACAGCAGGATCTGCCCCAGATACACCGGGTTACGGCTGAAACGGAAAACGCCAGTGACCAGCAACGCGCTGACCCGCTGAAACTTTTGTGGATGCAGCGTGGTACCCGCCCGGTGAAAGGCATAACTGGCACTAAACATGATCGTCACGGAAGCCACCGCCAATACGCCAGCGGCCAAGAGAATAAGCAGGCTATCTTGCCAGCCCCCCTCGGTTAGCCAGCAGGTTGCCGCCATCCCAGCAGCACAAACTGCCATCACCACCGGCGGCAAAACCAATCGTTGCAACCACGCTACCATTTTCCTGTTCCCTCTCGACCACACAATACTATTTGCGCTATAACAAGCTCTCCCTGTAACCACGCCAGAGAAGAGACGATGAGCCAATATGCCCCACAATTCTGGCGCGATGAACGCCTGCCGTTCGTTGAGGCCCGCGCCGTCGAAGATGGCCGCAAGCTCTGTTATGCGCTGCATAGCCATGAGTTTTTCTGTATTGGCACCATCACCGCCGGTACCAGCACCTATGTTAACGGCGACCAGCACCTCCAGGTCAAAACCGGTGACGTGGTGATCATCAACCCGCAGCAGGCGCACGGCTGCAACCCCATTGGCGACCAGCGTTGGGCCTATACCATGTTTTATATCGACCAGCACTGGTTGGCAACGCTTCAGCAGGACCCTAATGCGGGCTTTATTCCGTTCAAGCAGATTATCAGCCAGGATCAGGCACTGTTTAGCGGCCTGAATCAGCTGTATGGGGTACTGACCGATCCGCTCTGTTGCCATCTGGAAAAACAGATCGCCTTGGTGGATTACTTCAGTAACCTGCCGCAGTTACTCGGCGAGTCTCCGGTTCCGCAGCAGGATATGACCCCTAAATTGGAAATGGCTGCGGCGTTTATCCGTACTCATTGCACCCAGTCACTGACGTTAGAGGCGATCTGCCAAGCATCCGGACTCTCCCCTTCTTACCTGATCCGCGCATTCAAGAAACGCTACGGCATGACGCCTCATGCCTATCTGGTCAATCAGCGCGTCCAGCACGGCCAGCGGCTACTGAAACAGGGCTTCTCCATTGCAGCTGCCGCCAACGAAAGCGGGTTTGCCGATCAGGCGCACTTTCAGCGCACCTTCAAACAACTGCTGGCAGCCACCCCCGGCCAGTATCAGATCCCCTCTGCCAGCAAGTAACAGGCGCTGAACGCCAGCAGCAGCGCCATCAAGCGGTTAAAGCGCCGCAGATTGTGCGCCCGCTGCAACAGACCGCTAAGCATCGCCCCAGCGTAGGCCCAACAGGCTATCGACAGGTAGCAAATCACAAAATAGAGCCCGGCAAATTGCCACAGCAACCGCATCTCCCCATCACCGACAAAGGCCCCCATACTGGCAACTGAAGCTAACCAGGCCTTGGGGTTCAGCAATTGCAGCAAGGCACCATACCAATAAGAGGGGGTTTGTTGCCGATTGCCCTGGCTCAGTTTCCCGTCATCCGCTGCAAGCTGATAGGCCATATAGAGCAGAAAAGCCACGCCGCCCCAGAGAATAACGGTGGTCAGCCCCGGCCATAAGGTAAGCACTTCGTGCATTCCCAAGCCAACCGACACCAGTAATAACGTAAAACCCAAGGTTGCGCCGGTCACATGCCGCAGGCTGGTCGTGAAGCCAAACTGCGCGCCACAGCTAAGTGCCACGATGTTTACCGGACCGGGAGTAATAGAGGAGGCCAACGCAAAAGCGGCCATAGAAAGATAAAGCGTCATAGTCAGCACCTGTAAAAGAGAGTTACAGGTGCCAGCGTGCCGGGTTACAGCGGGAGAGTATTGAACAAAATTGCCCTACAACTTCACTTTGATTTCCAGGGAAAGCGTTCAAACTCATCGGGCTTGGCGCAGGGAACGACTTCTCTTGGGCATCGGGTGCGGATTACGCGATCTCCTGGCAGTTTGTGGTAATATTGAGCGCAATATTATTCTGATCCTGTAGGTGCCCACATGGCATACATTCCAAAAAATTACGCGCGACTGGAAACCGGTTACCGCGAAAAAGCACTGAAAATTTTCCCGTGGGTCTGCGGGCGCTGTTCACGCGAATTTGTTTACTCCAACCTGCGTGAACTGACGGTGCATCACATCGATCATGACCACAGCAACAACCCGGAAGACGGTAGCAACTGGGAAATGCTGTGCCTGTACTGCCACGATCATGAACACTCAAAATACACCGAAGCCGATCAGTATGGTTCTACGGTGGTCGCCGGTGAAGATGCACAGAAAGACGTCGGGCTAGCCACACATAACCCCTTCGCCAATCTGAAAAACATGATGAAAAAGTAGCGTACCCCCCCAAGCGGGACCGCATCCGACATGCGGTTCCGTCAGACTCCTACCTTAATCACTTCACAAAATACCAACCTGTTAAGCTATTAACTTGGTTAAATCCAACGCCTATTTGAGTCCTTATTCTCAACTAATTACTTACCAAGTTAGTAAGTTGATAAACAAGTAAACCCACAAGTTAAGACTTTCACTACTTGGCAAGCCGCTGCCAATGGGGCATATTGTCGTCATACGCACTTGTTAACTCATTTAATTACCAACCTAGCAAGCGCATTAACTTATTAAGTTAGTTGATTAATAAGTTATCTGCTTGGCAACTTGAGAGATGGCAACATGATTGTTTTGATTGGTTCGCAGAAAGGCGGTGTCGGCAAATCGACCATGGCGGTAAACATCGCCGGATATCTGATCCTGCAGCAGAAGAAAACGGCCATTATCGTCGATGCCGACGACCAGAAATCCATCATGACCTGGTTCAACGACCGTCAGAATGTAGAAGGGCTTCCACAGATCCCAGTGGTGGCCGCCTCAGGCAAGATCAAAGAAACCCTGCTGGAACTGAATCGTCACTACGATTATGTGATTGTCGATACCGCTGGCCGCGACAGCGCAGAATTACGCTCCGGGCTGCTGGCCGCCGATCTGTTTATCTCGCCGTTGCGCCCTTCGCAGATGGACCTGGATACCATCGGCTACCTGTCCGAGATGTTCTCCACCGCCCAGGAATACAATGAAAAGGTAAAAGGCCACATTGTGCTCAACCTGTGCCCAACCAACATCTTCATTAACGAAGCCAACGAAGCGGCCGAAGTGCTGAGTGAATACCCGGAACTGAAGTTGGTGAACAACCGCCTGTGCGATCGCAAAATTTATCGCGATGCCTGGGGCGAAGCGCTAACCGTGCATGAAGCGCACAATGAAAAAGCGCAGCACGAAATCGAAAGCCTGGTAACAGAGGTGATCCTGTGAAAAAACGTACGCCAACCCACCGCATGTCGGAAGATGAATTTATCAACAGCGCCACGTCACATACGTTGATTGTTCCAGCTCCTGCCGCAGTAGCCGAAAAGCCCCAGGGCCGTAAGCGCGTTTATAAAGCGCTGTCCGTCAGCCTGACGGATAACCACGTGGAGATGATCGACGAAGTGATCGGTCATGCGGCGCGTAACGGCATCGTGCGCATCACCCGTTCCGATGTGATCAAGTTGGCCATCGACACTTTGGCCGACAAGAGCGAGGCACAGTTGCTGGCCCTGCTAAAGAAGATTTAGTAACCCAATAACTTGCCAGCTTAACAAGCTAACAAACAAGTGAGCTGGCAAGCTTAATAAACAAATTACCAAGCCGGTAAATTATTAAGCTAGCAACTTAATGTCATTGATATTCATGCCTTAATCCAGCGCCAACATGCCCATACGCTGCAAAATGCTCTGCCCTTGATCACTCTGAATAAAGGCCACCAACTGCTGCGCGGCGGCGCCCCCCTCATCCAGTAGACACAGCCCATAGGTCACTTTGAAGTCGAGCGCGGCAGGTAACATGCGCACTTTTACCTGTGGGCAGTTGGCTAGCGCATCGGCATAGCTGGCGTAGCCCAGGAAGATATCTGCCTGACCTTCAGCAATCAGATATTCCGCTGCCAACCTGTCTGCCGGTATTGCCTTAGAATCTGACCCACCCACCAGCGCCACTGCCCTGCTACGCAATGCACTCCCCTGCCCCGGCAAGCACTGCTCCAGGCGCTCGAACAACTGTTGCGCATAGTCACCGGAAGGATCGGCTACCGGTGTCGAGGTGCCAACACGCCATTGGGGGTCGCACAGCAACGTCAGCAAATCCGGTTGCGTTAACTCCGGGATATTACGCACAGTGGCGCATAGGCGATTACGGGTAAACGGCTGCACCGCCTGCGCAAAACCAAGGGCCACTAACCGCTGCGGATGTTCGAGATTAGCAGAGGCAAACACCTGCGGCCTTCCTCCTTGTTCAATCCGTTCCCGCAGCATCCCCGCCGGGCCAAAGGTGGCCTCGACCCGATAACCGCTCTCCTGCTCAAACGCCGCCAATAGCGGAGTGAACGCCAGCCTCAGGCTTCCTGCGGCAAAAAGAGTAATGCTATTCACGGTTGCGCTCCCGTTGGCTGTGGAAGATGGGTACCAACGTTTCCAGTTGGCTGCCTGCAAAGGGAACGGATACCCGTTCAATCGGCAAATGGAACAGCGGTGCAAGATTGTCCGCCATCAGCACCTGCTGGCAACTGCCCAACTGATGGTGCCCTTCTGCCCCCAGCAAGAGTGCGCGGTCGGCCACGGCGTAAGCATGATTAGGTTGGTGAGTCGAGAATATCACCGCCATCTGTCGCTCTCGTGCCAGTTGGTCGATCATGGTCAGCACCCGGTCCTGATGGTGTAAATCCAGTGCCGAGGTCGGCTCATCGAGGATCAGCACTTCACAGGCCATCGCCAGCGCCCGGGCTATCAGTACTAATTGGCGCTGACCACCGGAAAGGCTGCCAAACTCGCGATCGGCAAATGCCAGCATATCCAGCGAATAAAGGGCCTGTTTGGCTAACTGATGATCCTCAGCCGAAGGCGAACGGAACATCCCGACATGCCGAGCCCGGCCCATCAACACAATATCCAGCACCCTGTAGGCAAACGGCGGCGTGAAATACTGCGGCACAAACCCTAATCCGCAATGGGCGACAACGCTCCCTTGCTGTAACGGCAAAGCGCCCAACAAGAGTTGCATCAAGGTGCTTTTGCCACACCCGTTGGGGCCAAGCACTGCCAGCACTTCTCCGCGTTGCAGATGCAAATCGAGTTGTTGGAACAACTTGGGTTGACCTGGCCAGCCAAAGCTCAGGTTGCTGACCTGTAGCAGCGTTTCAGCCATTCCAGCCCCTTACCTGCGCACGCCGTAGCAGCAAGGCAAACAAAGGAGCGCCGATCAGAGCGGTGAGAATACCCAAAGGAATTTCACTGCTGCTTATGGTGCGCGCCAAATCGTCGATCAGCACCATATACAACGCCCCAAGGCACATCGCGGCAGGTAATAAACGCCGATGGTCCGGCCCCACCAGCAGGCGTGCCAAATGCGGGATCAGCAACCCTACCCAGCCAATGCTGCCGCTGACGGCCACCTGTGCAGCTACGATCACCGCGCACAGCGTCAGGATCAGCCAACGGGTGCGTTCAACGTTAATCCCTAACGCAGCCGCATCCTCATCCCCCAAAGAAAGCAGGTTAATACGCCAACGCAGTGCCAATAACAGGCCACCGGCCAGCAGTAGCGGCAGGAACAACATCAGCAATTTATGGCTATCCGCCGTGGCAAAGCTGCCAAGTAACCAGAATACGATGCTGGGCAGCTTCTCTTCGCTATCGGCCAGGTATTGCACCAGGCTGACGCAGGCGGAAAAGAAGCCACTAAGGATCACCCCAGCCAGCACCAAAGAAAGAATATTACGCCGGGCGATGGCGCTGGTGATGGCAAAAATCAGCAACAGCGCCAACATGCCAAAGACGAAGGCACTCAGCAACAGCATCAATACCGGCAGACCAAGCAGGATCGCCAAGGTGCCGCCAAAAGCGGCCCCAGAAGAGACGCCGATAATATGTGGATCGACCAACGGGTTACGAAAGACCCCTTGCAAGGCCGCCCCACACATCGCCAAGGCCGCACCCGCCCCCATCGCCAACAGCACGCGCGGCACACGCACGCCAAGGATCACCTGCCGTTCGATCGCCGTGATATCTGCATGCTGACCGATAACCGGCTCCAACAAAATCATCAGGCTATGGCCAGCCGTGACCGGATAGCGGCCAATACCCAGGGAGAGCAGTGCGCAGCAGGCCGTGAGCAGTAGCAACAACCCCAGCTTCATTTGCCGCTCTGGCAGCAAGTGGCACGGTAATAGCGTTGATAGTAAGCGTCTACATGCTGTTGCAGATCAACGTCGGTGAAACGCTGTGGGTAGAGCGTTTTTGCCATCCACAGTTCCCCAAGCGCCAATGCTTCCGGCATTGGGTAGCCCCAGGCTTTGGCATATTCCGGCATCAGGTAAACCCGTTGGTGTTTCACCGCGTCAATCGCCTGCCACTGTGGCGAAGTCAGGATCTGCTGCACCACGTCGGGATAACGCTCTTGCACAAAGATCACCGCCGGGTTCCACTTCAGCACGTCTTCGATAGAAACCTGCTTAAAGCCCTGAATGTCTTTGGCCGCTACGTTGACGGCACCGGCATGTTGCATCATCAGGCCGGTGTATTTACCCGAACCGTAAGTGGTGAGATCCGGGTTGGCCATATAGACCCGCACCCGTTGATCCTCTGGGATATCCTGCAGACGCTTGGCCACCAACGCGCGCTGTTGGAAAACATCTTTCACCATCGTATCCGCCTGCGCTTCGCGGCCCATCACCTTGCCAATCAGGCGAATACCATCCTGCAAGCCAAGGTTATAAACCCGATCTTCATTTTCTAACACAGGGTTGATTTTCCCAGCCTGAGCCACCGGTTCACGGCGCAGCGAGATCGCCACCACCGGAATACCGGCATGTTCGATTTGGGCGATCATATCTGCCGGGGCATAGTTGGCCACAAACACTACCTGCGGGTGCAGAGCCAGCAGGCTTTCAATATTGACCGTCGTAAGATCGCCCGGCATCGGCATCTTGGCCAGGCTCGGAGCCAGCCGTAAATAGTTGGGCCCCAGCTGTTTCTGCCAACTGCTGAGCACGCCAACCACCTGCGGCATGGCGTCTAGCTGTACCAGCAAGTTTAATGTCTGATGTTGTAGCACCACGGCTCGGGTAATGTGGTCCGGCAGCATCACGGTGCGGTTGAGTTGATCGGTGACCTGGCGATCCGCCAAAGCGGCGGATGAGAAGAGAATGGCAAGCAGTAATAGGCGTTTGAACATGGGAGTTTCCGGTGGATTATCGTTATATACAAAATGATATAGCGATAGCGAGAACTAAACAATCAACCGGATCAAACAAGGTGTGAAAAGAAAGAGAATGAGTTCGGTGATGCCTCTCATCCCAACAGAGGGCTGGGATGAGGGAACTTAACGTTCCACAAATTGAGTGTGGAACCTGAAACGCTAGCGGTTAACGGAGCGAGCTATGCGGGTATAGGTGTGGCGTACGCCGCGGATCGCCACGCTATAGGCAAAGATATTCTCTGGCAACGCCAAGCCAAGATACCCGGTATCACCGATATGATGCAGATCTGCTCCGGCCATTTTGCTCATCAGGGCAATCTGGCGAAGGGTTTGCACATCGGCCCCCTCCTGAGAAGTGCCGATGGCGGTCATCGTCAGCGCGCCCTGTTGCTGAGTAAATGCAATCAGCGCAGCGACCTTTTCCTGCGACATTCCAGGGATAGTGCCCGGTGCAGGTAATAGAACAATGTCAGCCCCGTTTTCAATGAATAGTGCAATATCTTGCTCGGTGATCAACTGGCTGCCGCTTTCACGCACAATCCCGGCACCGTGCATTTTGCCGGTCACCAGCACCAGCTTATCGCCCACTTCATCACGAATGTGCTTCAGCGCCTCGGCAATTGCCTGGTTGCTGACGCCGTTATTCGGGTTACCGGTCAACACCACCATGCGAGCGCCAAGCTCATACAATTTTCGGGCGTTTTCCGCCGTGGCTGCGCGCCCCGCCGTCATCTGCCAGAACTCATTGTGCGTGGTGGCAAACGCCGGATCGACGGCTTCCAGATTGACCCCGATGACTCGCCCAGTCAGCCGTTGCAGTTCGCGTATGGCATCCTCAGGTGGCACATCGGCAGGCAGCCCGGCAATGTGCGGCTGATTGACATCAAACAGGTTCAGCAACAGGATGTCGGCCCCTTGGCTGGCGGCCAGTTCGGCATTGGTGACGTTATTGAGCAGCGGCTGAGTGACCGCGATGGTCTCACTGACCAGAATGCGCCCCTCGCTGGCACGGATGGCGTAGATCAGATCGTCTTTGCTGATGTTGGCCAGATCGCTGGCGCTACAGTCCAGATATCTTTTCATGATGGGATCTCCGATGATGGGTACTCATAGAAAAGGGAGAGCAGATCTTTGAGCTGGTAAAGACCCCCTCACCCTAACCCTCTCCCCCAGGAGAGGGGATTTAACGTGCCACAACGTAACTCTAGTATTTGACCTTGGCTCTAGGTATAACGTGCCAAAAACTGACTCCGGCACCTGACAGCAGCTCCATACCAGTTCCCTTTCCCTCAAGAGAGAGGATTGAACGTGCCACAACGTAACTCTAGTATTTAACCTTGGCTCTAGATAAAACATGCCAAAAACTGACTCCGGCACCTGACAGCAGCGCCATGCCAGCTCCCTCTCCCTATGGGAGAGGGTTGGGGTGAGGGGTCAGCAACAAAAGTGAACGCTCACAAACTCACTTCAAGGTAAAGCTCTGCTGTTGCAGGTTGTCCGAGTCCAGGCCAACAAACACGTTGAATTTACCCGGCTCCGCGCCCCATTTCAGGCTGGCGTTATAAAACTTCAGATCGTCCTCGGTGATAGGTAGTTCCACCCGCTGTTCCTGCCCGGCACGCAACGTCACCTTCTTGAAGTTACGCAGCTCCTTGATCGGGCGGCTGACCGAGGCGGTCACATCCTGTACATACAGCTGTACCACGGTGGCACCATTATATTTACCGGTGTTTTTCAGCATCACGCTGGCGGTAATTTTGCCGTCGCGCGCCATCTCGGGGCTGGAAAGTTTGAAATCGGACAGGGCAAACTGGCTATAACTCAGACCATAACCAAACGGATACAGTGGGCCATTTGGCGAATCAAAGTAGCGCGAAGTGTACTTGCCCGGGTTTTCCTTGCCGAACGGTCGGCCAGTGTTGAGATGGTTGTAGTAAATCGGGATCTGCCCCACCGAACGTGGGAAAGTCATTGGCAGCTTACCGGAAGGGTTGTAGTCACCAAACAGCACGTCGGCGATGGCGTTACCGCCTTCGGTGCCGCTGTACCAGGTTTCCAGCATCGCATCTGCCTGTTCACTTTCCCAGCTCAATGCCAACGGACGGCCATTCATCAGCACCAGAACCAGCGGTTTACCAGTGGCTTTCAACGCTGCGATCAGGTCACGCTGGCTTTGTGGAATGGTGATGTCCGCCCGGCTGGAGGCTTCATGAGCCATTCCCTGCGCTTCCCCTACTACCGCCACCACCACGTCGGCCTGTTTGGCGATCTTTACCGCTTCATCAATCATCTGTTGTGGCGGGCGTGTATCAAAGGCGACCGCAGGTTCATACTCGTTCAGATAATCAACAATGCTCTTGTCCTGAGTGATATTGGCCCCTTTGGCGTACAGGATGCTGGCCTTATCGCCCACCGCATTCTGCAGACCTTCACGCACGGTGATCGACTGCTTCACCACGCCTGCCGCCGACCAGCTTCCCATGATATCGCGCTGGCTGTCGGCCATCGGCCCGATCAGCGCAATAGTGCCCTGCTTTTGTAATGGCAGCGTCTGCTTGTCATTTTTCAGCAGCACCATCGTTTTACGGGCAATCACGCGGGCTTCCGCACGGTGCAGACGGCTTTCGGCATTGGTATCCAGTGGATCGGAGCCTACCGGACCAAGGTGGTTATACGGATCTTTAAACAGGCCCATATCATATTTGGTGTTCAGCACGTCGCGGCAGGCACGGTCGATCTCGCTTTCAGAAACCAGGCCATCCTTCACCAAACCCGGCAAGTATTGGTCGTAATACTCGTCGCTCATGCTCATGTCGACCCCAGAGGTGATCGCCAAGCGCACCGCGTCACGCGCATCCGCGGCCACGCCATGCTTAATCAACTCTTTAATCGCGCCGTGATCGCTGATGGTGATGCCTTTAAAACCCCACTGATCACGTAGCAGATCTTTCAGCAGCCACGGATTGGCCGTTGCCGGTACGCCGTTGATCGAGTTAAGCGAAACCATCACACCACCGCTACCAGCATCTACCGCCGCCTTATATGGCGGCAGGTAATCCTGATGCATACGCAACGGGCTCATATCGACGGTGTTGTAGTCACGGCCCCCTTCAACTGCGCCATACAGGGCAAAATGCTTCACGCTGGCCATCACCGAACCCGGCTTGGACGGATCGCCATTCTGGTAGGCATCCACCATCACCTTGGCAATCTTCGATACCAGCCAGGTATCCTCACCGAACCCTTCAGATACCCGGCCCCAACGCGGATCGCGGGTGATATCGACCATCGGTGAGAAGGTCATGTTCAGGCCGTCATCACTGGCTTCCTGCGCTGAAACACGTCCGCTCAGGGCGATAGCCTCCAGATCAAAGCTCGCCGCCAGCCCCAGGCTGATCGGGAATACGGTACGCTGGCCATGAACCACGTCATAAGCAAAAAACAGGGGGATTTTCAGGCGGCTGAGCTGCATGGCCTGATCCTGCATCACGCGGATATCCGGGCGGGTCACGGTGTTAAAAATCGCCCCGATCTGGCCTTTGCTGATGCCGTCGCGAATGGCCTCTTTCGGGTTATCTGGGCCAACGCTGATCAGGCGCAACTGGCCGATTTTTTCTTCCAGCGTCATCTGCTTCATCAGGTTGGAGACAAAGGCATCACGCTCCTGAGCATAGATCCCTTGGGTCGCACTGCTTTCCTGCGCAAAAACCGGGCTGATAGCCAGGCCGGACAACATACTCACCACACAAAGCCATTTCATAATTTGATTCTCAGGCACGTCCCCGCCGGCAATGTCGGCCAGGAGGCATTAATAGATGTGAGCACGCAGTTTGCCATACTCTTTTTGTTTGCAGAATCAATTCGTCTGCGTTGTTGTTAGCAGATGATGCAGTCTGCTCCGGCTGGCTTGCGCCTCTGCCCCCAGCCACTCCACCAGCCGGGTTAAGGCCGCAGGCACCACCGCATGTTCCGGGTAAACCAGATAATAGGCGGCACCGCTGACCACGCTGATCGGGAACGGCGTAATAATGCGATTGGCCTGAATATCCTCCTCCAGCAGGCACAAATCGCCAATCGCGATACCACAGCCCTGTAAAGCAGCGCTCATCGCCAGATCGAGCGTATCAAAATGCTGTGACTTGGCTGAGGGCAAAGCCGTCTGCCCCGCCGCTTTCAACCATAGCAACCAATCACGGCGATCGCGTGTGGGATGCAGCAAGGTTGTCTCCGCCAGATCGGCAGGTTCTGGTGGCCGAACCAGGTCAGGCAGATAGTTTGGCGTGCAGACTGGCGTCAGGATCTCATCAAACAGGTGGTGCACCACCAGCCGTTTGCCCTGAGGTTTGCCAAACACCACCGCCGCATCAAAATGTTCGCTGCCAAAATCCAGCCCGTGCGACACCGACGCGGTCAGTTCGATATGTATCTCTGGCCGTTCATTCTGCAGGCGAATAATACGCGGCAATACCCAGCGCATCGCACAGGTTGGGCATTTGACGCGTAGCGTACCCGGCTGTTCCCCAGCCTTGGCCAGCGCTTGCGCCAATTGCTCTAACGCCAGCTGCACCGGCGCCAACAGCAGCGCCCCCTGTGGCGTTAGCGTCAGCCCACGCGCACGGCGGCTAAACAGCGGATAACCCAGCTGCTGTTCCAATCCCAGGATCTGGCGGCTGACCGCGCCCTGCGTTAGATGCAGTGCCTGGGCCGCATGGGTGAAATTGAGGCGATCAGCGACCACCACAAAGGTTTTCAGCACGTCGAGCGACGGCAGCGATGTTTGCATAATAAATCCCGATACCTGCATTTATTTTCACTGTCAGCCATGATCTGGTTGCATGGCAAGCATGACGAATTTTCTCTTGTTAGCCCATCCTAACTGATGCTTAATCATTCGACACTCGATTCTTTTGCCAGGAGCCCACCATGCACAGCGCCTGCTCGCAACGTTCGAAACTGCCGGACGTTGGCACTACCATTTTCACCGTGATTGGCCAACTGAGCGCCGAACATCAAGCCCTGAATCTGTCACAGGGCGCACCCAATTTTGCCTGTGATGTGCAACTGGTTGAGGGCGTCGCCCAAGCCATGCGTGCAGGTCATAACCAGTACGCTCCAATGAGCGGTGTGGCAGCATTACGTCATGCACTGGCGGAAAAAGTTGAGCGGCTGTATGGCGCCCGCTATGACGCCGACGACGAAATCACGGTGATCGCCAGCGCCAGCGAAGGGTTGTACTCCGCCATCAGCGCGCTGGTGCATCCCGGCGATGAGGTGATCTATTTCGAACCCGCCTTCGACAGCTACGCCCCAATTGTGCGCCTGCAGGGGGCAACTCCAGTTGCCATCAAGCTTTCGCTGCAAGATTTAACCATCGACTGGAATGAGGTGGCGGCGGCAATCAACAGCAAAACGCGAATGATCATCGTCAACAGCCCGCATAACCCTACCGGCAGCGTTTTCGATGAACACGATATCGAGCGCCTGACCGCCCTGACCCGCAATACCGATATCGTCATTCTTTCCGATGAAGTGTATGAACACGTGGTCTTCGACGGCGGCATTCACCACAGCATGGCCTGCCATCCTGCTCTGGCAGAACGCAGCGTGATCGTCTCGTCGTTCGGCAAGACCTATCACGTCACCGGCTGGCGCGTGGGCTACTGCATGGCACCGGCAGCGCTGATGGATGAAATCCGCAAGGTGCACCAATTTATGGTGTTCTCTGCCGATACGCCGATGCAATATGCCTTTGCCGCCGCCCTGAATAATCCACAAAGCTATCTGGGGTTGGCAGAGTTCTATCAGCAAAAGCGCGATCTGCTGGCAGCAGCGTTGCAAAAGTCACGCTTTGAGTTACTGCCTAGCCGTGGCAGCTTCTTTATGTTGGCCCGCTTTAGCGGTTTCAGTAATGAAAGCGACAACGACTTTGCGGTGCGCTTGATCCGCGAAGCCAAGGTGGCCACCATCCCGCTGTCGGCGTTCTACAGCGACGGTACCGATACCGGCATTATCCGGCTTAGTTTCTCGAAAGATAATGACACCCTGCTGGAAGGCGCTCGCCGTCTGTGTCAGGTGTGATCCATTGATTTTTACCATGGGGAAGCAACAACAATGAAAAAAACACTGAAAACGCTGATCGCGGCGGGATGTTTACTGGCAGCCGGTACCACACTAGCGGCTGAGAATAGCCTGCGTTTTGGGCTTGAAGCCCTGTATCCGCCTTTCGAATCCAAATCCGCCAGCGGCCAGCTGGAAGGGTTTGATATCGATCTGGGTAACGCCGTGTGCGCCGCCGCACAGGTCAAATGCAGCTGGGTAGAAACCTCGTTCGACAGTCTGATCCCGGCGCTACAGGCCCGCAAATTTGACGTGATTAACTCGGCGATGAACGTCACCGAGCAGCGCAGACAGGCGATTGCGTTTACCGATTCGATCTACCAGGTGCCAAACCGCCTGATTGCCAAGGCCGACAGCGGCCTGAAGCCCGATGCCAAATCGCTGGCGGGTAAACACGTCGGCGTATTGCAGGGCTCCATTCAAGAAAACTATGCCAAAGCACACTGGGCACCGGAAGGGGTCGATGTAGTGTCCTACCAGGATCAGAATCAGGTCTATCTTGATCTGACCGCTGGCCGCCTGGATGCCACCTTGATCATGGCGCCTGCCGGGCAGAGCGGTTTCCTGGCGCATCCAGATGGTAAAGGCTTTGCGTTTGTGGGCGAAGCGGTACAGGACGACAAGATCCTCGGCGAAGGCATCGCCTTCGGCCTGCGCAAAGACGACACCGCGACGCTGAAAAAGCTCAATGACGCCATCGCCAAGGTCAAGCAGCAGGGCACCATTGGCGAACTGTCCAAGAAGTACTTTGGCGATATCGATGTGACGGTGAAATAAAAGCGTGCTGTTCGCTCAGAGGGGCACCGCATTCAGCGCTCATTTAGCTGGATGCTATGCCCCTAGATCGCCTGCAAGCCCCACCAGGCCTTGATCTTTACAAAACCCGCCAAGAGAATACCCAACCCTATTGGTGATACCCACCTGCTGGATAACGTCATTTCCCAATATAAATCAACCCGTTGATGAATTTTCTGTTCACAATGAGACAGCCAGAAAAACCGAGCCCCCCAAAAAAACCCGTCCTCACAAATTATTTTCTAAGATTACACCTACTTTTTGTAAATTATTTACAACCTCAGGATCATAGGGAGTCAGGTTATTAAAATTAGGATTATTCTACCATCCTAATTTTAAACTCCATTTAAATTAAAAAAATCAGCATAAAAAACTATTGTAAGTTTAATACCCAGATCATTAAACCAGTTTTACGGCATTTACCAACCTAAGATATCGTGTATTATACACCCACCTCTTGAGAGGAACGCAGAACAGCTTAACGGGTAGCACGGCATTAACCGAACTACTTCGATAATAAAAGAACGGCAGAAAACCATTGAGAATACCTCATCCATTCGGGATGCGAATATTCACGCGGCTAGCTCCCTCTTTCATTATCACCAAGCAGTTGAATGTTCTACTTCGAGAGAACCTCTTAATAAAGGGGAATTAAAACTGTTATTGCAACGCAATATTCTCTAAACGATATAAACATGGAAGAGTTATTTATGTCTATCTTGAAAAAAAATATGCTGGTTCTGGCTTTGGTTTCTTCTGCTTTCGCGGCAAATGCGGCAGATCAGGGTTCAGGTACCGTGACTTTCACCGGTTCTATCATTGATGCACCTTGCTCAATCAATCCAGACAGCGTTGACCAGACCGTGGCGCTGGGTGAAATCTCTCAGGCTTCGCTGGCAAACCTGGGGACTTCTATCCCACGTAACTTCTCCATCAAACTGGAAAACTGCGACCTGACCGACAAAACCAAGGTGGCCATCACTTTCAACGGTTCACCAGACGGGGTTAACAGTTCCCTGCTGGGGATCACCGGGACAGCCAAAGGCGCCGGTATCGCCATCACCGACGGTAGCGGTGCACCAATCAAACTGGGCGTAGCCTCTACCTATCGCACACTGGGCGAAGGCAGCAATACCTTGGTGTACTCCGCATACCTGCAGGGCAACAGCGCAACAGCCGGTAGCGTAGTACCAGGCTCATTCAGCAGCGTAGCTGACTTTACCCTGGCCTATCAGTAATCGTTTCTAAAAGCATACGGGTTAGCCCGTATGCTTTTTTCCCATCATTATTGATAACGTAACCGATGAAAAAATGAAGAGATTATTATTAATTTTATTCGGTGGGATACTGTCTGCCAATGCGGTTGCCCTCCAACAGGAGACCACCCGCGTTAACCTGAATGGCGTAATAATAGTCCCTGCCTGTGCCATCGCAGCAGAAGCGCAAGACCAAAGCATTGAGCTTGGCGTGGTGGACGAAACCCGTATGGCGAAGGGGGCTGAACCCAGCTATCCCTTCTCCATCCGGCTGATTGACTGCCTCACCAATCAAGACAACGCCACTAACAATACCCTCGCAGTCACCTTTATGGGCCAACACGAAGGCAGCAACCCTTGGTTTAGCCTGCAAGGCGATAATGCCGGCATAGGAATGCAAATAAAGGATCCTGACGGCCATATTATTCAGCCAGGTGTCTCACGTTCGGGTTACTCGCTAAAAAGTAATGACGAACATTTACACTATAGTGCATCGTTAGTTAAAACCTCTGGTTATTTTAAAGCAGGAAAGGTTAACGCCACGCTCAGCTTTATCATTGATTATAAATAGCCTTTTTATCCAGCATGACTTTGGACAAGGTCTTCGGTTTGAGCATTTAAATTTCGGGATATCACCGTGCGTAGAAAAATAAAAGGAATTAACAAAACCAAGCTGGCCATTGCGATATCACTCATCAACGTTAGCGGGTTTGCTCATGCTATTGAGTTTAATACCGACGTCCTGAACGCGGAAGACAAGCAAAATATCGATCTGGCCCGTTTCACCCAAGCGAATTACGTGATGCCTGGTGAGTACCTGATGGCGATCAACATTAATGACTATGTGATCCCTGAACAGCCGCTGCATTTCTACGCACGCGAGGGGCGCCCAGAGAGCAGTGAGGCTTGCCTCTCCCCTGCCCTGATAGGGCAGATCGGCTTGAAGCCAGAGATTCTGGCCAAAGTACGTTATTGGCATAACGGACAATGCGCCGAATTCAGCAGCATCGAAGGTATGGTCGCCAAACCCGATCTGGCTACCGGCACCCTGTATCTGTCGGTTCCGCAGGCCTGGCTAGAATACAGCGACGCCAACTGGTTGCCCCCATCACGCTGGGATAACGGTATTCCGGGGATTTTGCTCGATTACAACCTCAATATGCTGACCAGTAAGCCGCATAATAGTGGCAGCACGCAAAATACCAGCGTGACTGGCACGACCGGATTTAACCTTGGTCCGTGGCGAGCTCGGGCAGATTTTCAGGGTAACAATACCCGTAGCAGTGCCTCCGAGAACAACAGCCAGTTCGATTGGAGCCGGGTATATATGTACCGCGCGATCCCACGACTGGCCTCGACGTTGACCCTGGGGGAGAACTTCTTTGCCTCGGATATTTTTGACAGCTTCCGTTATACCGGGATCAGCCTGGCTACCGATGAAAGGATGCTGCCACCTAACCTGCGCGGCTATGCGCCAGAAGTCGCCGGGATAGCGCGTACCAACGCCAAGGTAACGGTATCCCAGCAAGGCAGGGTTATTTATCAGACTACCGTGGCCTCAGGCCCGTTTCGTATTCAGGATCTGAACAGCAGCATCAGCGGCAGATTGGACGTCAGGGTAGAAGAACAGGACGGCAGCGAACAAACCTTCCAGGTTGATACCGCGACTATCCCCTACCTGACCCGGCCAGGCACGGTACGTTATAAAACCACCGTTGGCCAACCGTCCGATTTTGATCACCGTACCGAAGGGCCGGTGTTTGCCAGTGGTGAAGCCTCTTGGGGGGTGAGCAACAGTTGGTCACTGTATGGCGGTGCGATAGCGAGTAATGGTTACAACGCCCTCTCGCTGGGTTTGGGCAGGGATTTATTCGCCATGGGCGCCGTTTCTGCCGACGTCACCCAGTCTCTGGCAACGGATTTACCCAGCCAGGGCAGCTACAGCGGTAAATCCTACCGCGTCAGCTATGCCAAACGTTTCGAAAAGATCGACAGTGAGATCACTTTTGCCGGCTATCGCTTTTCTGAGCGCAACTATATGACGATGTCGCAATACATCGATACCCGTTATCGCGGCAACACCCTCGCCAACGATAAGGCGATGTACACCATTACGGCGAACAAGAATTTTCAGGATGCCAGAGTGGGTCTGTACCTCAACTACAGCCACCAGACCTATTGGGACCAGCAGACGGCAGACTATTACAGCATCGCGGCCAGCCGCTACTTCGATGCTTTTTCGATGAAAGATTTATCGGTCAACCTGTCGGCTAGCCGTACGCAGAACAACGGCAGAAACGACAATGCGCTGTATCTGAGCCTGTCCATGCCGTTAGGCAACAGACAGACGCTTAGCTATAACGCGCAACGCAGCGCTCAAGGTAATACCAGCCAGACGGTCAATTACCTGAACAGTAACCAGCCGGACACCACCTATCGACTCTCTACCGGTATCAATACCGGCAATGATAATGGGGTACGCAGCCAGTTTAGTGGTTTTTATAGCCGGACTACGCCGTTGGCAGATATCAACGTTAACGCCAGCTACGTACAAAACAACTTCACCTCGGCGGGCCTGTCTGTTCAAGGTGGTGCTACCGTCACCGGTAAAGGGGCTGCGTTGCATCCGCGCGGTGCCAGCGGCGGCACCCGGTTAATGGTAGATACCGACGGCATCGCTGGAGTGCCGCTCGAAGGCGGCCGAGTGCGTTCCAACGCCTTTGGTATTGCGGTATTGAACGATATGCAAAGTTATTACCGGATTGATACCCGCATTGATATCAGCAAGCTGGATGACAATGTCGAGGCCACCCAACCGGTAGTGGAATCGGCGCTGACGGAAGGTGCCATCGGCTATCGCCGCTTTGGCATGCTGAAAGGTGAAAAAATCATGGCCACGCTGGGGCTGATCGACGGCAGTCATCCGCCGTTTGGCAGCAGCATTGTTAACCAGGCAGGAAAAGAGCTGGCGATTGTCAGCGATGCCGGTTTTGCCTATTTGACCGGGGTACGGCCCGGTGAACGTTTGGAAGCGGTCTGGGACGGAAGAAAACAGTGCCAGGTCGTTATCCCTGAAAAGTTGACGGTGCAATCACAGCTCTTACTGCCCTGCCGCCAGCTCTAACACGATGAGAGAAATATGATGACTTTATTAAATAAAATCGCGCTGTTTTGCGCTATTACCCTAGCTACCAACGCAGTGCAGGCCGCCATTACGCTCGATCGCACCCGCGTTATTTACGACGGCCAGAATAAGTCGATCAGCCTGAATATCAGCAATGAAAATAAACAGCTGCCCTATCTCGCCCAGGCCTGGATTGAAGATGCGCAGCAGCAGAAAATCACCAGCCCGCTGGTGGTGACACCGCCGGTACAGCGCGTAGAGCCTGGTGCCAGAAGCATGGTGCGTATCGCTGCCGCGCCCGAGATAGCCAAATTGCCGCAGGATCGCGAAAGCCTGTTCTATTTCAACCTGCGTGAAATCCCCCCGCGTAGCGACAAGCCCAACGTGATGCAGATCGCCTTGCAGACCAAGGTCAAACTGTTCTATCGCCCGCAGGCCATTGCCCCGAAGGTGGGGGAAGTGTGGCAGGAAAAAATCGTCCTGCATAAAACTGCGCAGGGCTACCGAGTGGAAAATCCGACGCCCTACTATGTAACGGTGATTGGCATTACCGCAAAAGCAGGTGACAAAGTTTCCAATGAGTTTGATCCGGTCATGGTCGCGCCTAAATCCAGCGCAGAACTGAAATCCGGCACCTTCACCGCACCGGTGCTGACCTTTATTAATGATTACGGTGGCCGCCCGGAACTGGCCTTTAGCTGCAGTGGCGATCGCTGCCAATTTGCCAAAGCGGTTTAATGCGGAGCAGTTTTAATGTCGATAAATAAAGCAAAAAATTCCATGGGTCCTGCCAAGCGTTGGCAACGGTTAAACGTGGCTATCCTGCTGTTACTGGCAGCCATAGGCTACAGTAGCCAGAGTGCAGCTGTGATCGTAGCGGGGAGTTGTACACTGGTTGACATGACAGCAACAGACTACACAATAAAGCCATTTCCTGCACAAATGTATAACGGTTTTGTGGTCGCATCCCGGACAATATACTTCAACTATACTTTCAGAAAAACTGACAACGCTCCCGACACACTGTATGCAGGTGCTTGGTATGCAAGTGGTGAGTTAGGGCCTGATTCAACGATACCCGCATCGGATGGGTGGGGAACTATCCCCGGCCTGGGCTTCCGAATGAGTCACTCGTTAACGAGCAAACCCGTTACCAAGACACTTTGGAGCATCCTGAACTCGCAGACTGTAAGCCAGGCTGGCACCATGGGCTTGGTAGAACCTTATCTTTTGGAGTTTGTCGTGACTGATGCCAACCTCTATAAAGGAGGCTCTCCCGCAGCTTTCAAGGCTTCCTCGATCTCCATTATATTTGGCAACGTTGATACTTGGACACAGCAAAACGCAACACAGGGAAGCACACGCTGCGTAGCCGTAACGGCGATTTCTCCTGTCCAACTTCTGACAGTAGGGGGAACACCTCCGCCAGTATTACCACCGCCAACCTTGCCTACCTGTACACTAGGCACCAACGAGATTTTGGTTCCGTTAGATCCGGTAGACGCCTCGCAGCTGGCGACCATCGGTAAGACCGCGAGCACCACCGGGTTCACTATCCCGTTAGGTACCTGTGGGAAAGATGCCAAGCCCTATATTACGCTGACGGACAGTGCCAATCTCGGTAACCGCACCAGCGATCTGACACTGGCGCCGAGCAGTACTGCCAAAGGAGTACTCATCAGGCTGAGCAAAGGCGATGGCAGTGCGTTGCAGCTGGGAGCACAGAATACGTCGGTCAGTGCAAATAATATCGGCCAGTTTTTAGTGGGGACCTCACCGGCGGACAACACGCCGATGTCAATAAAGTTGAACGCGGCCTATGTACGAACCGCTGAAAAGATTGAAGCAGGTTCGGTAAAAGCCGATGCCATTTTCACCGTCGCCTACCCTTAAGTAACGTGTTCTAAATCGTGGCCCAGTATTAAACACAGCTATTTAACCTGCCCCTTTCTTCAAAGATGAGGGGCAGCATCGAATAAAACGCACCGCGCCGTCATTTTCTGCTTGCCAATACTATTCCCTTACGCCTCCGTTTAATTACCAACATTGCTCGCTGCCCCTCTTCATTAAGTAAAAAATCACGCCATTATATACATAAAAAATGCCATTGCTTTTACCCTCAATGGCATTACGTTTTTTTGATTACAGGAAGGGCTGTCTCTTATACACATCTCCGAGCCCACGAGACAGGAGGTATCATCTCGGATGCCGTCTTCTGCTTGAAAAATGGGGGGGGGGGGGGGGGGGGGGGGGGGGGGGGGGGGGGGGGGGGGGGGGGGGGGGGGGGGGGGGGGGGGGGGGGGGGGGGGGGGGGGGGGGGGGGGGGGGGGGG